>JANXYS010000348.1 GCA_025355935.1 Chitinophagales bacterium
CGATATAGATGTCAAAGGAGCCATCCATGTGCAACAGCAATACCCCATTAATACCTTAAGTATCTTTATCGAACCACCATCGGTTACCGAATTACAAAAACGCCTTGAAAGCCGCGGAACCGAAACTCAAGAAACCCTGGCAGCCCGTGTAAATAAAGCCTCTTATGAAATTTCCTTTAAAACTCATTTCGACGAAATTATAGTTAATGATAACCTTGACAGGGCTTGCAAAGCAGCACAGGCGCTGGTTGAAACTTTTTTGAACGTGGAACTTTTTCAGGGTAAAAAATCTGATTGACCTCAATTGCTTATTTTTATACTATGATAACTGCCATCATCGCCATCTTTATTTCACTTTTACTCATTGGTTTTTTTTCAGGGATAGAAATAGCATTTATCTCGGTTAACAAACTTTCCATCGAACTTAATAAGAAACAAGGAACGTACAGCGGCAAAATTTGGGGTGAATTTGCTGAAAACCCTACCAGGTTTATTGGCACTACATTACTTGCTTTTAATATTGTATTGGTAGTGTACGGACTGCTTATCGGCCAACTATTATTCCCGCTATGGAATTACATAAGTAAGCACCTTCATGTTTCCGATGATAACCTAAGTTATATCCGCCTTTTTGTTGAAACGATTGGTGCCACAGCAATACTGCTTGTGGTAGAATTCATGTTTAAGGCTTTGTTCAGGGCGCGTAATAACAGCATCCTCAGTAATGGAATTATTACGTATTTCATTCGCTTCATGTATGGAATGTTTGCTTCCACTGCCTCCGTTTTTGTTAACATATCTGAATGGATGCTCCGATACATTTTTAACGTGAAACTTAATGACAAAAAAGAAGTCTTTAGTAAGATGGACCTCGAACATTTTGTACTTCAATACAAGGGCCACAATGAAGATGAGAGTTCTGAACTCAATAAGGAACTTTTTGAAAATGCCTTATCATTGAGTGATACTAAACTTAGAGAATGCCTGGTTCCCCGTAAGGAAATAGTGGGCCTCGAACAGCATAAAAGTATAGAAGATGCAAAAAAGTTATTTGTAGAAACAAGCCTGAGTAAACTTGTAGTTTATAATCATAACATTGATTCGATTTCAGGGTACATCCATCAACTCGACCTTTTTAAACATCCTTCCAGCATAACTGAAATACTATTGCCCATTCCAACCGTTCCGGAAAGCATGAGTGCTACTGACCTCATGAACAAATTCAGTAAAGAAAGAAAAAGTATTGCTTGGGTGATCGATGAATTTGGTGGAACCGCAGGGATCGTTACCATGGAAGATCTTCTGGAAGAAATCTTTGGGGAAATAAAAGATGAATATGATGATGTAGATGAATTTATCGAAAAACAATTATCAGGAAACGAATTTATTTTCAGCGGCAGGCTTGAGCTTGATTATATTTCACAAAAATATGACCTCGTTTTTGCAGAAGAGGAAGGTGCAGAAACCCTCTCAGGGTATATCATCCAAAACAATGAATCTATTCCAAAGCAGAAACAACGGATCATTGTGGGAAACTACGAATTCGATATTGTTACTGTTAGTGGTACCCGGATCGAGACAGTAAAACTTAAGGTATTGAAGTAAACGCGTTGACTACAAAATGACTATTGCCGCTCACGTTACCACAGGTAAAGGTTTTCATCAGGATTTTTTATTAGACCAACTTATTTTTTTGGCTAATCTTCATCCCAATGATCATATTATTACTTTTGTTTCAGATACTTCCTGGTATTCAACTGAGCTTCCAGAAAACCTTACTCCTGTTGTTATTCGTCCGGCGATTAGGAATAGACTTTTGCTATATTACTGGTATAATTATCGATTACCTACGCTGCTTAACAGGTACAATACGGACGCATTTATTAGTGAGGCATTAACGCTGAGTTTAAAAACAACACGAGCACAATTCCTATACATTAGTAATAATGATTTCACGACAAGTGTTGTAAAGCATAAATCACCTTTCTTAAAAAAACACTTCCCTCAGTTTATTTCACTTAGTCGCAAAATATTCTTCACTGAAAAGTATTTCCAGAATCTTTTTACAAGCACATTGGAAGTAGACAAAAAAAAGTCTGAGCTAATTTTTCACGGCTTGGCCAGCGAATACAAGCCCTTGAATTTTCTCCAGAAAATGGCAGCGATTACCAGGTTTTCCCGTGACAATGAATACTTTTTAGTTCCGGTTTCCCCTGGTACGGTTGCGCAACTGACGATCGTTTTAAAGGCGTTTTCTATTTTTAAAAAATGGCAAAGGTCTTCTATGAATTTAGTTCTCCTGCTTTTTAAGATTCCCAAACAGGACCTGATCCCAAATTTTGAGCTATATAAATTCCGGGAGGAAGTGATCACTATGCCGGCAGATGACGGCGAGGAAAGCATGCTCGCCATGGGCGGGGCATATTCCGTTATTTATTTGAATGCTTCTTTCTTTCCTGAACCATTCGGCTTAAATGCTCTTTGCGCAGGGGTTCCAATTGTTACGATAGATAACGAATTCGCGCGGTACGCCTATGGCAATGCGGCGTTGTATTGCTCTTTGAACGAGGAAAGCCTTGCTGAACAAATGCAACTTCTGTATAAAGATGAAAACATGAAAAACAAACTTATATCGAATGCAGCCGCTCAAACAGAAAAGTATGACCTTGAGCAGAGTAGCCGACGTCTGTATGAATGTATGGAAATAAAATCTGCGGGCTAAATCGCTAACTTCGCAAAAAGAAACGCGATAACATGAAAAAGTCTTCAATTAACATCGATATACTGCTTGATCCCGATAAAGTCCCTGAACAAATTAATTGGAAAGCTACGGACAGCAGTGCTGATTTGCTGCAGAAAGCGAAAGCGATGAGTGTCGCATTCTGGGATGGCGCGGATAAAACAGCTCTTCGCATAGATCTTTGGACGAAAGATATGATGGTTGATGAAATGGGTGATTTTTTCTACCAGATGCTTATGAGTATGGCAGATACCTTTCAACGCGCTACGAAGCAGGATGAAATTGCAAATGATATGAAGGTCTTTGCAAAAAGCTTTTTTGAAAAGTTCAGGGAGGCTCAACTGAAGGAACACGGTGCCTCATAAACATACCGACAAACTATATCGACAACCATAAATAATTAAAAATGGCATTAGAACAGCAAATCATGGCTGAGATGAAAGAAGCAATGAAAGCAAAAAACGAAGCAGCTCTACGAGGATTGCGTGCAATTAAGGCTGAAATTATAAAAGCAAAAACTGAACCCGGTGCGGGCGGAGAAATTGATGAGGCAACTGAACAAAAATTTTTGCAAAAAATGATGAAGCAGCGCAGGGACTCCCTCGATATTTTTGAAAAACAAAATCGGGAAGATCTGGCGCTGAAAGAAAGGGAAGAGATTGCAGTGATTGAAAAATTTTTGCCGAAGCAGATGGACTTACCCGAAATCAAAATTGTTGTAGCTGGTATCATCGCGGAAACCGGGGCAACCTCAACAGCAGATATGGGCAAAGTAATAGGACTGGCCTCCAAACTACTTGCAGGCAAAGCAGATGGCAAAACTATTAGTGGAGTTGTAAAAGAATTACTTGGATAAAATATAAGATGATAATTGATATAGCCTTTGCTGTTTTTCTTCTACTTGCCCTAATCAAAGGTTACAGCAAAGGTCTTATAGTTGCCTTATTTTCTATCGTTGCCTTTGTAGCCGGACTTGCGGCAGCGTTAAAACTATCTTCTTATGTAGCCTTGCGGTTATCTGCTTCAACGAGCGTTTCAGCAAGGTGGTTACCTTTTATTTCTTTCTTCCTTGTTTTTGTAATAGTAGTTGTGTTAGTTAACCTAGGTGGTAAACTAGTTCAAAAATCTATGCAACTACTGTTGCTAGGATGGGCTAACAGGATAGGAGGTATCTTGCTTTATGGAATGCTTTACGCAATTTTATTGAGCATTTTTGTTTTTTATGCAACCCAATTAAAAATTTTATCTGCTGCAACTGCGGCATCTTCGGTGGTTTATCCCTTCATACAATCACTCGGTCCGTGGGTTATCAATTCTCTTGGTTCCTTCATCCCTTTTTTCAAAGGTCTCTTTATAACACTGCAAGAATTTTTCGGAAAAATGGCAGCAAAGGATCCGTCCACCTGACGGCAATGGCCGAACCTCACAATAGGCAGTGTACTATTAGGCCACTCTCATTACTTTATCTTAATTGTAAAGAACTATTTTTGCTGTAAATAAAGTATTTTAGCAATTCACAGAATAGCAATACCATATAACCAACGAATGGCTTACGAAATAAAACAAGACGGAAAATTTAAATTCATCGAAGAAGGAGAAGGAGAAGTACTTTTATTGCTTCACGGATTGTTTGGCGCGCTGAGTAATTTTGGAGACCTTATAGACCATTTTAAAAAAACACATAAAGTTGTAGTTCCGGTTCTTCCCTTATTGGATATGGATCTCTTACACACTTCCGTAGGAGGTTTGCAAAAGTTTGTATCCAGATTTATCGACCATAGAAAATATGACCGTATTCACCTGATGGGGAATTCTCTTGGTGGTCATGTAGCTCTCGTTCTTATTCTAAAATCTCCTGCAAAAATAAACTCCTTGATACTGGCAGGAAGTTCAGGGTTATTTGAAAATGGCATGGGTGATACTTATCCTAAGAGAGGAGACAAAGAATATATTCGAAATAAGACAGGGCTTACTTTTTATGATCCGGCTCTCGCAACTGACGAATTAGTCAATGAAGTTTTTGAAATTACAAACAACCGAATTAAAGTAATTAAAATCATTGCCCTGGCAAAAAGTGCAATCCGAAACAACCTGGGTGAAGAAATAAGCCAGATTCAGCAACCGACATGCCTCATATGGGGGAATAACGATACAATTACACCTCCATTCGTTGGTAAGGAATTTAATCGGCTGATTCCCAATAGTGAGTTGCATTTTATTGACAAATGCGGGCACGCTCCCATGATGGAGGTCCCTGAAGAATTCAATAAAATTTTGGATGGCTTTTTTGAAAAACTTAAGGCAGAAAAAGTTTAACACAGGTTTTGGCTTTCTACATATCGAAAGAAACTATTAATTGCGTCTTATACGTAACTAATACATAAATCCGCCGTAATGCTAACGATTGACCTGGTAAACAAAAATATTCCCCGCCTGCAACTGCAGGATTCAGTAAGTAAGGGATTGCGACTGATGAGTGACTTCAGGGTTTCGCATTTACCCGTAGTTTCTGATGAAAAATTCCTTGGACTGATTTCTGAAGAAGACCTTCTTGATGCTGAAGATGGAAAAAACAGCATCGAAGTACTGCAACACCATTTTATACAAGCTTCCGTAAAGGCAAATGTGCATTTTCTCAATGCTGTTAATAGCTCAATACAATTAGAAACCAATGTAGTCCCCGTGGTAAATGCTGCCAATGATTACTTAGGTGTGATTAGCACAGCAGACCTATTAAAAACACTTGGAAACTTTTCGGGAGCTGATGAAATTGGTGGTATTGTTGTGCTTGAAATGGAAAGATCACAGTTTGCAATATCTGAGATCAGCAGAATTGTTGAAAGCAATGATTGTCACATACTTCATTTGAATACTACCATAAATCCTATAACTGGCTTACTAACTGTAACCATTCATCTCAACAATAAGGAAATAGCATCCGTAATTGCAACCTTTGAACGATATGATTATACCGTGATTTATTATTTTGGAAACGAAAAATTTGAGAACGAAATTGATATTAATTACCGCCACTTTATGAACTACCTCAATCTTTAATACTGCTTGCAATTAATATCTCACTCCTTCAATTCAACTTTGCTGCAGTATGAAATACCTGATTATGTTGCTTGTACTAATCTTCAGCGTTTTTATAAGCATACCCTCGCATGCTCAGCTGGACTCGTTTGATAAAAAGGAAATGCTGCCCTCCAAAGATTCAACTTTCCGGGATTCTGTAGTCACTATTAATGCAATAAACATTGTAGGCAATCAAAAAACTAAATCTTATATAATCCTCCGCGAAATACCGTTCAAAACTGGAGATAGCCTTACATTTTTAAATTTTACAACCAACCTAAAACAAGCGCATGACCAGGTTTATAACATGACGCTCTTCGAAGATGTAATCATTACCCCCTTGTTTGTATCATCCTCTAAAGTGATCATTACTGTGGTGGTTAAAGAGAAGTGGTATATCTATCCTACCCCGCAATTTCAACTTGTAGACAGGAATTTAAATGAGTGGATTAAGGTTTATAACGCAAACTTATCGAGAGTAATTTATGGGGCTAAGTTCGCTCACTATAACTTTAGCGGACGACGCGATCAACTTCGGGTGTATATTTTAAATGGGTATGCCCGCAATTTTTCATTTAGTTATTCGGCACCTTACAGCAACTCAGCATTGACGGAAGGTTTTGCTGTGGCGGCATCCTTTACTCAAAACCGCGAAGTAGCATATAAAACCACTTATTTCAACAAACTTCTTCAATACCACAACAACTATTTTGTTCGAAATGTGTTTTCTGTTTCCGGCGGGTATACCGTCAGAAAGGGATTTTTCAAACGCCATGCATATTCAATAGGTTATACTTTGTTAAACGTTAATGATTCACTGCTTACACCCAGGTACAATCCATTATATTATAACTCACTTCAGGCACACAAGAGCTATGTTGATTTTGGTTACGGTTTCCAATATGCAAATACGAATAACATTAATTATCCATTACAGGGATCTGTTTATGGGATATCGGCATTAAAGAGAGGCCTGGGCTTTACAGGCGGCGTAAATATGCTCATGCTGGACGCATACGTGAATAAATATATTGATCATAACAGGAACTGGTATAGCAGTTTTGAATTTAATGGAAAAATTAAGGCTCCCTTCAATCAACCTTATATTAACCAGCGCGCTTTGGGCTACTCGAACTTTTATCTTCGCGGACTGGAATATTATGTTATTGACGGTGCCGCCGCGGCAGTAGTAAAATACACTTTGCGTAAAAAATTGCTGTCATTTGATTTACCCCTGCCAGTAAAGATTAAATCTTTCTCTAAAATTCCTTTCAATATTTACGCAAAGACATTTGCTGACGTCGGATATAGTTATATTCAGCCGCAATATGCTTCGCGATTAAATAACCGGCTATTATATTCAGGTGGATTTGGATTGGATCTACTTACTTTGTATGATATTAATTTACGGCTTGAATACAGTTTCAATCAATTAAATGAAAAGGGGTTATTTTTACACGCTAGGGGTGGATTTTAACCGCGTGTTCATAATACACTATTAATGAGAATTGCAATTTATAGCCGGGGGATAGAAAATAACCAAATGCAGGATATGCAACTCCTGCTTCATGAGATGGATAAACATGGTGTTGAGCCAGTTTTCTTCCAGGATTTTTTTAATCAATTTTACTCCGCGGTAAAAATTAAAGGGAAGTATTCCACTTTTAATTCAAGTGCTGATATGGATCTTTCCATTGACTGCCTGATAAGCCTTGGGGGCGATGGCACTTTACTGGATACGGTGACGCTGGTTAAAGAAACTGGCATCCCGGTGCTTGGAATTAATTATGGCAGGCTAGGATTTCTCGCAAATATTGGCAAGGAAGATCTTAACACCGCATTTGAAGCGCTGGTGGACCGGAAATATGTTTTGGATAAAAGAACTTTGCTTCATCTTGATGCTGACATCCCGTTATTTCACGATACCCCTTATGCACTAAATGAATTTTCCATTCACAAAAAGGACACATCGCCAATGATAAAGATCCACACCTATCTTAATGGCGAATTCCTTAATACGTATTGGGCGGATGGCATTATTGTAGCCACTCCAACAGGATCTACAGGCTACTCATTAAGTTGCAACGGGCCAGTGGTATTCCCGGATAGTGCGAGTTTTGTAATCACTCCAGTAGCGCCGCATAACCTCAACATCCGCCCGATTATCGTTCCCGATAACACAATTGTTTCTTTTGAGATTGAAGGCCGAACTGATGGATTCCTTTGCACACTCGATAGTCGCAGGGAATTAGTTCCTAAAGAAATTCAACTTGCAGTTAAAAAAGAAGCGTTCGGAATAAATCTTATACGGTTCAATGAAAATAATTTTTTGCAAACCCTTCGGAGTAAATTATCGTGGGGGCTCGATAAACGGAATTGATTCCCCTCTCCCCGAAGTAAGTATTGCATCTCATCCACTAACTATGCCTGTAAAGACAAGGAAAATACAGCTCATTTTTGTCATCTACTGGCTCCTCCTCGGTTATATTGTCGCCGCACTGATATTCTGGTTTATTGCATTGAACCAGCAAAACCAGCAAATGGCCCGTTTTAAAATCGAACGGTTAAACAAGGAGAGTCAGATTTATGATTCCCTGCTCACTAATATCAACATAGAAAAGAAAAAGAAAACTATACAATATATAGGGGAAGGGAGTACTTTCCTTTTACTTATTCTATGCGGGGCAATATTCGTTTACCGATCGTTTCGAAAGCAACTGCGCCAGGGCATCGAGCAACAAAATTTTATGATTGCTATTACCCATGAACTCAAGACCCCGATTGCGATAACAAAACTAAATCTTGAAACTCTTCAGAAACGTAGGCTTGATGAATCGCAGCAACAGCGTCTCATACATAATACATTGCAGGAAGCAAACAGGTTAAACACCTTGTCCACCAACATGCT
>JANXYS010000360.1 GCA_025355935.1 Chitinophagales bacterium
CAAATGGAAAAAATGTGGAAGGAACGCGAAAAGCAACTGGAGAAGGTTTTGCTTAATACGAGTGGATTATACGGCTCAGTAAAAGGAATAGCTGGTGCTTCTATCGGCGATATACCGTTGCTCGATGGGCCAGATGTGGATAGGATTAATGAGATAGAATACTAACTCAAAGAATATTATGAGACCAGGTACGCAAGGCTGGTTTCATTAAACATTAATGCCAACACTTCCAGGGATATAGACTCTTCTTTTTGAAAAAAACAGGAAGCAATAAAATTAAAATTGCTTTCTTTTATTGTAGAGATTCGCATGTGGCGCCGGAAGTCAACCTGGCCTTCACCATACCACTTAAAAATTGCTTCTTTTATACTCCAGGCGAGGCAAAGAGAGTGTAGCTGGTCCATTGGGATTGACTGCAGGAGTACTTGCTCTTCCGGCGTTAAAAATTTGTGACTGATTTTCTGAATTTTTATTTGCGGTATTTCAATATCAACTCCCACCCTATTTTTAGTACTAACAATTACTGCCGCGTAATCGCCGCAATGTGATATTGAAAAATGATACTGCTCATTTGCCAGGAACGGCTTACGGGTGTCGGCAATTTCAATAAGTTGCAGGGGAAAGTCGGGGAACAATAATTTAAGCAGGTATCGCCCGGCGAGGTGTTGCAGGCGTTTATGCGGATGGCTTATATCTTTCTGTAACGACACTGCCTTCAGAAAAAAAACTTCATCCTCCTGTATAGACCATACGCCAATTTTAGTATGAGCGTTGATATTTTGTTGGTAAACCAGAGGCATAGAAAGGCGGTATATTTGAGATTGTTAATTTAAGAATTTAGATTTGCTCACTTTCCGGCCTTAAAGATAGATCGTACCGGTATCCTCGCCACAACAATTTTAAGTTAGAGTTGCGGTAGTAAAAAAATAAAGATGATATTAAGTGATAAGCGCATTCTGGAAGAGATTGCAAAAGAAAGCATTAAAATAGTTCCATATGACCGCGAATGCCTCGGCAGTAATAGTTATGACGTTCATTTGGGAAAAAACCTTGCCACTTACGATCATGCTGAACTCGACGCAAAAAAACACAATACTATCCGGCATTTTGAGATCCCCGAAGAGGGAATCCTGCTGTTGCCTCACATGTTTTATCTTGGTGTAACCGAAGAATACACAGAAACCCATGCACATGTGCCCTTCCTCGAAGGTAAGTCGTCAACAGGTAGATTGGGTATTGACATTCACGCAACTGCAGGCAAAGGTGATGTCGGATTTTGTGGTCACTGGACGTTAGAAATATCGGTCAAACAACCTGTACGAGTGTATAAAGGAATGCCAATCGGGCAACTCATTTACTTCCCTGTTGAGGGTGACATTGAAGTAAAATACAATCAGAAAAAGAATGCGAAATACAGTGGTCAGCCAGATAAACCAGTTGAAAGCATGATGTGGAAAAACAATTTTTAAGGACTACGGAACATACAAAAATCAAATCTTCGTATGAAAAGAGTAATGTCAGTCTTGATGATGGTTTGTTGTTTTCAGTATTGTATTGCGCAAACGGCCGATTCTCTGCTCAACTTTATTGCCTCAAATAAATCAAGGGCATCCCTTTTCCTCCAACAGAATGATACCACCGTCGCCGCACTCAATGAAAATATGCTAATGCCCTTAGCCAGTACCGTTAAAATAATGGTCGCGATTGAGTTTTCCAAACAGGCTGCGTTGCGTGTGATTAATGAGGACAAGTATGTTGCTCTTTCTGAACTTAACAAATATTATCTGCCAAACACTGACGGTAACGCTCACCCGAATTGGATAGCGTATGAAAAGTCAAAAACTCATATTAAAGGCGATAGCGCAAAGCTAATAGATATAGCCCGTGGTATGATTATTTTTAGCAGTAATGCTAACACAGAATTTTTAATGGACCTGTTGGGTTTTGACAATGTAAAAAATAACATTCAGCTCCTGGGCCTCAGGCAGCATACGGCCATCTATCCGCTGGTAGCGTCCCTCTTCATGTACCAGAATCCTAAGAATAAAAGCGAGGAAAGTATACTTAAAGGTATCAGCCATTTATCATGGGAAGAATATAGCCGGTATGTTTTTGACATGCACAATGCTCTTAAATATGATACCGTATTGAAGTTTAGATTCAGACCGCAAGACCTTACAATGAAAATGCAGAAGGCGTGGAGTGATCGCCTCCCAGCTTCTACCACCAGGGAATATGTTCGCATCTGCAAAATCCTGAACAACCGAAAATTTTTTGATGAAAACACTTATGGTGTTCTTTCGGATGTTTTGGAATCTGTAATGGAATCTGCGGCCAACCAGAAATGGCTTAAGCACGCCGGTATGAAAGGTGGGAGTACAGCCTGGGTGTTAACGAAAGCCTTGTATGCAACGACTAAAGATGATACCCGCATAGAACTTGCCTATTTTTTCAATAATTTAACTGAAGCGGAGAATGCTCGTTTGCAGAAATGGATGAACAGCTTCGAGCTCAAAATCTTATCCGAGCCTGCGTTCCGCATGAAGGTTAAGCAAGCATTAAAATAAAAAAAAGGTCATATCCTCGACAAAGGGATGGGTAAGATGCAAACGTCTTGCAACCCATGTTTGTTAATTTAAATGCCAAATTGAATAAGTTAGTATCCCCGCAAAACTTACCCAACAAATATAGGGTACCAGTAACCATGCTGCTGGACGGGAGATTTTCCAAAATGTCAGAATGGTCAGAAGAATGAATATCCAAAGTATGCTAATTTCTACCAGTGCTGCTGCCTTCAAATGAAGGGTGAAAAAGATAAATGACCATAGAAAGTTTAAACACAATTGTGCAGCGAATAATGTCATTGCGCGTTTCTTTAGCAGTGGGACCGCGGAACTTTTCCATACCAGGTAAAAAGATATCCCCATCATTATGTAGAGGACCGTCCAAACCGGTGCGAAGAGCCAGTTAGGCGGATTAAATTGGGGCTTTGCCAGTGTCGTGTACCATCCGCGTACCCCGGGTATCGTAAAGGCACTACTAACGCCGCCGACTATCAGCGGGATCAGGACAGAAAAAATAAGTTTGGATACCGGCTTCATGATAAAGAATGTTGGTTATTAATTGCAGGACGGTACGAAAAATACAGCACTTGATTAGTGATCGTTGCGCAATTATATCTTTCCAAATTTACGTTGATATGCGATCAGAAAACCTGTTACTTCATCGTAACTTAAAATTCCCTGCGGTTGCTGATTTCTCTCCAGGAATTTCCCATAAAGCCACCGGATTACGGGCTCTGCCGGATTCTGATGACGTTTGCTAAAGGCAAACCACTCTTTTAAATCCTTAACTACCGCAGGTGATAGTTCTCTCCTGTACAGTTTTGCCGTAATTGAATCGGTAAAATATAAGTTTCGATTAGCATAGCTGAAGAGGTCAAGGTAAACTGAATAATGTAACAGGATATCATTAGAGTTTGCCGCAGCGAGGTAACCAACAAAATTTGCCTCCATCTCTTTTGCATAACCAATTTGGTGCGCTACTTCGTGGCATGCCGTATATGGTTGGATGAATAATGGAACTGTCGTATTTAGTTGTGCTTCACCTGTAAAAGGATTGTAATAACCCGTAAACCCAGCATAATTACCAAGCCATCCCCATAAGGAAGTTTTAAATGAAATGTTGCGGTAAGCTAGGTAAGGATATTGCAGGGACAAATTATCATACGCTTTTTTGACTGCAATTCTCAATTGGGAGTTCGAAGGGTAATCGACATTTTGCTGAATCAGGACAGCCTTGCTACGATTTACTTTTTCGAGCAAAAGGCAATTCATCTCTTTCAAATCTTCAGTGGAGTACTTCTTTATTTGTAGTCCCAATTGAGAAGCAATTCCTACCCGGTTATAGTTTATCCCCCAAAAAATATTAAAGATGATGTAAACCCATCCAAGAATCAGAACAAGATTGGACAATTTAAGAAATAACCCTGTTTTATACTGATTGCGAGTTTGTTGATGAAGAAGCTTCTTACAAAAATTAAACAGCTTGACGACTAGCCAGATTCCGACAAGTCCATAAAAAATGTCCCCGATGCTGAAGGGAATCCATCCGAACATGATCCTCAGTCCGCGGCTTACAAGCGGGAAGAGCTGTCCGGTATAGCCTGACTCCACTCGTCCGTTGTCAGCACTATAAAAATGAATGAACACGCAGGCCAGTAAAATGATGGCAAGCTGGAACTTTTTGCGGGTAAGCCTCATAGAACGGTAAATGTAGGAAATACCGACCAGAGAATCATTCTATCAAAAGATGGAGTCTAATAAACCAAAATCATCATTTTAAATTTGTAGCCATTGTGACTAATTTCCCTGCAATAGCTACAAATTTGTGGTAATCATGGAAAAAAAATATCCAAGTTGCTACAAAATTATAGCAATGGACACCTGATTTTCATCGATTGCTACAAACATCCAATCATCACAATCTAAGGACTGGGCCTATGAACGCTCTGCTGGCCAGGCTAACCTCTGAGCGATTCATAGTCCAATTTTTCGGCACTTCTAGTAAAAAAATGCAGCCTGTAGTCTGCAACTGTAACTATCGGTCAAAAAACAACCAAATAAATGAGGAGTTTGAATTAATTCAAGTTTTGGTGTAAATTAATTTGCGCAAATTGAAAAAGATCAGAGGAGATCGCTTTTCTTCCTATCAGATTACCTCAACTTTCGCTTACATTTCTGGCTGAAAGTCATAATATTCTATTACCTTTGCCGTCCTTTAAACAGAACACAATGGTGAATAAGCGTGCATATGAGATTCCGTTTGTGGGATTGAAGCCCGGTGTTCACCCGTTTAGCTACGAGTTAAATGAGGAATTTTTTTCGGAGAAGGGCGCAGAAGACTTTGCAAATGCGCATGCCAACGTAAAGCTTTCTCTCGAAAAAAGTAGTGGCTTTATGCTGCTGAAGTTTGAAGTAGGGGGAAAAGCAGATGTAAGTTGTGATCGTTGTGGAAATCCTTTGAACATGGATCTCTGGGATGAGTTTAAGTTGGTAGTAAAATTGGTTGACAACGCGGAGGAGATGAACAACAATGAAGAAGATCCCGATGTTTTCTACCTGTCGAAAACTGAAAGCCATCTCGAAGTAAGCGATTGGTTGTACGAATTTGTAATGCTGAGTGTTCCTACACAGCGCATGTGCAGCCTGGAGGAACGCGGTGGGGCCAAATGCAACAACGAGATTCTCGAAAAACTTAGGCAGATGGAGGTAAAAGAGGTTGAACATAACGCAAACACCTTGTGGAAGGGCCTGGATAAGTTTAAAGAAAATTGAGGAATTTATAATAAATTTTATACATTAATTAAATTAAATAAATAGTCATGCCAAATCCAAAAAGGCGCCATAGTCAGCAACGCAGTGCAAAAAGAAGGACGCATTATAAAGCAGTTGAACCTACCTTGAGTACCGACAGCACCACCGGTGTTATTCATGTACGTCACAGGGCGCATGTGAGCGAAGGGAAATTATTTTACAAAGGAAAAGTTGTTGCTGAAAAAGCGCCACTTAGGGCAAACTAGGCTCAGCGATAAAGATTGTAATTCCAAAACGAAAGTTTGAGTAATTCAAACCTGTTTTGGAATTTTTAATTTGTAAAATTTTTCAGCATGACTACAATTGCTCTGGATATGATGGGCGGTGACTTTGCCCCGTTAGAGGCAGTAAAAGGGGTTTCGGCCTTTCGTGCAGAAAATGATGAAGATATCCAGCTACTTTTAATCGGGGCTGAGGGCAAGATTTCAGAGTTGCTGAATACTTACCTCCCTGCTTCATCAGGTTATACAATCATTCATGCGTCGCAGGTAATTGGTATGCATGAGCATCCAACCCGGGCGCTTAAGGAAAAGCAGCAATCCTCTATTGCCATCGGGTTCCAGTTACTAGCTTCTGGCAAAGCCGATGCTTTTATTAGTGCGGGTAATACCGGGGCGATGATGGTTGGCGCATTATTTAGTATTAAAGCTATCGAAGGCGTACTCCGGCCTACGATCGGCGCGTATATTCCCCGCGAAAATGGCAAGCTTGGCCTGTTGGTTGATGTTGGTTTGAATTCTGATTGTAAGCCCGAAAATCTCACTCAGTTCGCCACCCTCGGCAGTTTATTTGCTGAACACATTTTAAATACTCCCAATCCCAAAACAGGGTTGATCAATATAGGCGAAGAAGAAGGAAAGGGCAATCTTTTAGCCCAGGCGGCTTATCCCCTGCTTAAAGCAAATTCACAGATCCATTTTATCGGTAACATTGAGGGACGCGATATTTTACTGGACAAGGCGGACGTAATGGTCTGCGATGGATTCACCGGTAACGTGATTTTAAAACTTGCCGAAAGCATGCACGACCTGGTGCAACGCAGGGGTATTAAAGACGATCATTTTGATCGCTTCAACTTTGAAACTTATGGCGGGGTACCCGTACTGGGCGTTTCCAAGCCCGTAATAATCGGACACGGTATATCAGGTTCATCGGCTTTCAAAAATATGATTAATATTGCTTCGCGTATGATCAGGACCGACCTCTCAGGAAAGATCAGGGAAAGTTTTTCCTGATCTTTAAGATACGAACACTTTCACACGAATCACACGAATTAGTTCGCACGAATTCTCCATTTTAGAACAGGAATATCAAGCTTTTAACAAAAGCCTTAGCCTCGAAAAATTAAAAATAGTCTGTGGCACCGACATCGGAAGTTTCCCATGGACTGTTAATCAGGCCAAAGAACTTTAGTACTATGTGAAAAATACAGGCTTCACACCCCTTGAAGCAATAAAGACGGCTACCATTAATGCCGCTGAATTGTTGGCAGTCGACAATCAACTCGGATCATTAGAAAAAAGATTTTATTGCAGATATCATAGCAGTTAAGGGAAATCCTTTGGATAACATTACTCTTCTCCAACAAGTCGAATTTGTAATGAAAGAGGGAATGATATATAAGCAATCTATAAAATAGGATCGCTTAACTTAAGTTTTTATCAGTAGCGAATTAGCTCAAGATTAGTTTTAAATTTCGACTTTTAATTATAGATTTATCTCTTCAGGAAAGGGTTAACAGTTGGTTTCCCAACTGCAAAACCAGCCTGGGTTTGCAGTATTTTGAAATTGCATAATGATGTAAGAGTCCGAGGTTTAATAGATTAAATGAGGGGACATTAATTGAACTGGCGCAGAAGCAAGTTTTAGCTCATACTCTAATATTTCCTTTTTCATATTCATCATCAGAGGTAACTAAAATTATTTTGAAAACAGACATTGCCTTCCCAGTTCAAAAAATAAAACATCCTAAAGAATTATACCGCCTGTCATTGGTATTGTTCTGGGATCGCTTTGGTTATTATGGCATCATAGCGTTGCTGATTGCATACATGGTTAGCCAGATGCATTTTGAACAAGTGAAAGGGTACGCGATCTTTGGTAGCTTCGCTGCGCTTTCCTATGGTCTTCCCCTGTTCGGCGGAGTTCTAGCGGATAAAATTTTAGGTAAGAGAAGATCCCTTATATGGGGTGGTTTGCTTCACTTTATCGGGTTAAGTTGTATCGCCTTGCCCTACCAATATTCTTTTTTTATCGGATTGGCTATCTATGTTACGGGAAGTGGTTTCTTCGGGGGCAATGCTAAAGCTTTATTGGGTGATTTTTATGAAACGGAAGACACGAAGGGAAAGGATGCAGGATTTATCATTTGGTATGGGTTATTTAACCTGGGTGTAGCTTTAGGAGCAATCATCTGCGGTTATATCGGTCAGGAAGTCAACTGGCATCTCGGTTTTGCAGTAGCTGCTTTCGGTGCTTTATTATCATTACTAAGTATGGTATTAGGCATCAATAAAAAATTTGGTCAGCCGTTAGACTCCACTACAACGAAACAAAAGATGATTGGAGGTATCAGTGCAGAAATGCTGGTTTATTTGTTGACAATTCCCTTTATTATAATAGTAATTTTTATCTTTTCGCATCCTTCGGTCATGAATTTTATTTTGCCAACACTAACTATTATTTCTTTTTTATACATCGTTTACAAGGCATTCAGTTTTACCAAATCCGAACGCTTCAAATTATTTGCTGCGCTAATTGGTTTTTTGGTTTGGATATTATTTTTGGCTTTGTACGAACAAAGTAGCGGATCATTCAACCTGTTCGTGTTACATAACATGGATTTCAGGGTCGGTAATGTAACCTTGCCTGGATTGGCTATCAACAATTTTCTGCCTGGCTTTTTGCCTGCTATAATGATGCCACTGATGATATTTATCTGGCGAAAGCTAAGCCTGTACGGGAATGAACCCGGAACGATCATGAAATTTATTATAGGCTTCCTATTTATGGCTTCTTTTTTTGCCTTGTTTTGGTGGGGATGCAGGTTGTTTAGTGGTACAGGGCTGGTGCCTGTTTACTTTTTGTTCGGCGGATATGTTTTGATGGAATTTAGTGAACTCTGTATCGGACCTATTCTGTATTCATTCACTTATAAATTATCTCCCAAATCAATTGTAAGCACCATGATGGGTGTACTGGGAATAGCGGCATCATCTGGTGAGTATCTTGCCAGTAAAATCGGTAGCCTTACGTCTGTGCCCTCTGAGATTACAGATCCGGTTCTTTCCCTGCCTTACTTCAGTAAAATATATGGTGGGCTGGCGGTGTTAAGCATTGGTGTTGCTGTGGTCTTTGTTTTACTGCGGCCTGTATTTAAAAAACTGATGCAGGATGTACATTAGCTTTGTTAATAAATCTTATATGGAACTATAATTTATTTTCTTGAAGCAATGGCCCAGGATCAGCTTGACCATTTATTAACTGCACTTTGAAGTAATAAAAAAATTTTGTTTCTTTAATCGAAGTCCGGCGGATTAGTAGTTTTTCCCAAATCTTGTCATATTCGACATTAACCCCCGATTTTATTAAGACATCAATAGAAAATGTGTTCCGAAAAAATAGAGCTATCAAGATGGCAAATAACCCGGAATTAAAATATTGATGAAGGAAATTTTAATTAGAATTTTATTCAGGCATCAAATTAAAATCTTATGAAGCGAAGAACATTTATTAAGAATTCCACATCAACGGCTTTTGGAATAGCAGCCTTTGGAACCATTAATTGGAATGGAACAGGCTTTGAAGGGGACACTGCGACCACCAGCGATATTTTAGGTCCGTTTTATCGCCCCGGCTCACCGATGCGGAGCAACCTGATTCCCGCCGGATCAACAGGTGATGTAATGCATCTGGAAGGATTTATTTTTAAGGAAGACGGCAAAACACCTTTATCCAATGTACTTATCGAAGCATGGCAATGTGATGAACATGAACATTATGATAATGTTTCTGATGACTATCTATTTCGGGGAGCAGTAAAAACGGGTAGGGATGGAAAATATGCTTTCAAGACTATAGTGCCCGTACCATACAAAGACGATGATTCCTGGAGACCGGCACATATTCACATGAGAATTTCAAGTAGTGATCATCAGGATCTGATAACACAGATATATTTTAAAGGTGATCCCCATATCGAAGAGGACGCAGCTGCTAAATCTTCTCAATCCGTTAACCGAATTTTGGAAATAAAGAAGAATGCGTCCAACGAAAAGTCTGTAAAGTTTGATGTTGTGATGAGCAAGACCTTTAAATTGAATGAGGCAGGATATAAAAGAATCACAGGGCTCTATAAGTTGAAAGACGGAATAGCTGAATTCGAAAGAGAGGACGATTTACTCTTTTTTAAACTAAACGGACAAT
>JANXYS010000363.1 GCA_025355935.1 Chitinophagales bacterium
GAAATTCAAATACAACAGCAGTTTTATTAAACGTCCGGAATTTGTGGTTGCAAACTAAAACTTATGTTCAATGAGCATCAGACATCCGGGATGAGGAACCGGTTTTGGATAGTTTTAGGGCAGTATCTGGCTCCGATTCCATCGGTTTCCGGACAAAAAGTTAATTGGATTAATTATAAGACAGGTATTAAGGAGATCCGGTTGAAGATGGATGCTTTAAAACAAGCAGCGTTTGTTGCAATTGAAATTAAAGGATCAGATGAGCAGCGGTCCGTGTTGTATGCTATGTTTGAATCCTTTAAATCTGCGTTCCCAGAGCAATATGTTTGGGAAGAAGAAGTCCAGGATGAGCGTGGGGGTTTGCTCAGCCGGATATCTGTTGAAATGCAAGGCTATTCGATATATAAGGAGGAGCACTGGCCGCACCTGATTTCGTTTTTTAAGAGCCAGGTAATTTTCTTCGATCGGTTCTGGGCAGAAAACAAAGAAATATTTGAAATGGCAGTTTAATCATTTCTAAGTGAACTAATTTTACAATTTCCGGTTATAGATATCATTCAAAATAAAACAAAAAAAACTCATGAAGCAATATTCAACGTTGGCGATTACTGTCCTATCACTGGTTATTCTTTCCGCCTGCAATAGTAAAAATACAAGCAATACAGAAACGGTGGCCATCTCATCATCCGATTCATCTAAAACAAATGCCATGATTATCAAAGAAGATTCTGTAAGTTACTCAGATGGTTCAACCAGCATGAATGGATTTATTGCATATGATTCGGTGTCAACTGCAAAACGTCCGGTTGTACTTGTTGTACATGAGTGGTGGGGTGTCGGTGATTATGTAAGAAAACGCGCCGCAGAACTTGCTAACCTTGGCTACATCGCCATGGCAATTGATTTGTATGGAAATGGTGCACAAGGAACAGATCCTGAGGTTGCAGGTAAACTTGCTATGCCTTTTTACAAAGATCCTCAACTCGCGAAGAAACGCTTCGATGCAGCTCTGGCAAAAATTAAAACCTATCCGCAAGCAGACACTAGCCGAATTGCAGCTATCGGATATTGTTTTGGAGGCGCACAAGTTTTAAATATGGCGCGGATGGGGGAAAACCTTGTAGGAGTTGTAAGCTTTCACGGAAACCTGGTGGGCGTAACACCGGATAAAGCTACCTTAAAAGCGAAAATACTTGTATGTCATGGAGAGGCAGATCAGTTTGTTTCGCCCGCTGAAGTTGCTAAATTTAAAAAGCAAATGGACAGTATTGGAGTAGCATATAGCTTTAAATCATACGCACATGCCACACATGCATTCACAAACCCCGAAGCCACCGAAAAAGGAAAGAAATTTAAAATTCCTATTGAATACAACGCGGCCGCTGACACTGCCTCATGGAATGATATGAAAATATTTTTCGCAGGAGTATTTAAATAAAATAAAATATTTGTTTAAAAAGCCACATTTGTTTTGTGGCTTTTCTTTGCCCCGATTATCGGTACTTTTCAGCTATAGTATAACAAACCCGATCGGTTATTTTTTTGAACACCTGACCATTTAATTTCCTTAACCTGTCTACCCTCTTACCATCCAGCAACCGACCCATCTTATCGAAACTTTGCGGTCGGTCGAAGTATGCAATAATGTAATACCTGGGTGGAGATAGGGGATACCGCACAAGTACAGGTTTAATACTGATAAATATCAGGTGTTGTTCCTTATCATTTACATAATAATCAAAACTATTTATCCAGGTGCACCTTATTTTCTTCATTTTGGTTATCAGGCTATATATTTTATTCTGCCTTAGGCCATATTTTTGAAGTGTATCCAGTATCGGCCGTCCGTCTACATCAAAATCATAAATATAAGTGAGAGTATCCGTTATTATCTCAACCTGCACCGTGGTAAAGGCTTTGCTCGTAAATGCGAGGCTAAAAGGTTTCTCTTTATAAAGTTGTTTGTAATCTTTCTCTATAGTTTCCAACTGCGCTGCATTAACCTGGTAATAATTCCGCGATACAATTTTGGCGGTACATGATAATAATATCATGGACAGGAGCAGGACGTTAAAGGTTAACTTATCATTCATCTTATGCTCATTTTTGGGCAAAACTTATCCCATAAATAATTTTCTTCAATACCGACGGTGTAATTTGTAGCAATGTTTTGCCGCCGTAATCCCAATAGGTTAAGGTGACCTTATCCCCGGCCCTGGCAATATTTTCAAGAACTACAAAGTGCGTTGGAATAGAAAATTTTATTTTATCATGATTTTTTTTATGAATTATCCGGTTGTTGATATACAATACGAGAATCCCCTTGCCGAGCCTTTTTTCCAGGTATTGAAAGGGATTGCTTATCCAGGGATGTAAAAGATCACTGCCTGCTGATGTGGTATTGTAATTACACATTTTACGAACCATCCTGTTAAATTTTGATAGGTTGGTTGATGCCCAGAAAGTGTCTTCATCGCCAAGGTCGTAATTTAAATTAAGCAAGTTGAGATAACCTTTAAAATGATCTGCGAGCGTTAAGAACCAAATCTGTTCGGCGTGCCTGATATCGAGCACACCTTTAAAACGTAAGGTTCCGGCAGCACTCATAACCGATGATGACGGCGTAAATTTTATCTTGTTGTAAACTGCAGACCCTTCTTTATAAATCGTGATCATAAATTTTGCGTAGCCAAGCGGGTCATCTTTAATTACCAGGTAGGATAAAGCACCATAGGCACAAAAATTAGTGCCACGACCCGGGTAAAAACTTAAAGGATAATGGATATTCAATTTTAAATTCTCCAGAAAAAGACGGGAACTTACGTGTGGCCACGCACCGGACGGGGGCATATGTTTGATGGAGTCAATAAATAGAATCGCTTCCTTTTGAGTAGAGGTATGAAGACTGTCTTCTTTGGCAGTCATACCGAATGCATAAGATCCCAGGGAAAGAATACACAGGAACAAAAAAAACTTTTTTATAAGATCATCCAAATCGTTTATTTAAAAAGTGCAATAAGCCCGAATAAAGCTAACTGCGTTGACAATTAAAATTTCTGTTTTTCGATTGTCGCCCGTTCGGGAATTGAGGTTGGCAATACAGTCTCATTCATCACAAGCTTCGCTGAACCTCTGTCTTTCATCGATTCAACTACTGCATTTAGATTTTTTATGAATAACTTTCGTTGTTTAGCGTTTAACTCCTTTAAGCTAAATGCCAGCTTGTATTCCCCTTCCCGACCTAGCGGCCCAATATGATCGGCGGATATAGATTTAATTTTATTTGCTTTCTTGAATTGGGCAATATATCTGTTTAATGGTTTCGCATCAGGTGTTCCTGTGCCATAACTGTAAAAAGAAACCGATACGTAGTAATGATTAGCTTCAATTTTTTGCGCCATGCCGTTTACAGACGCAAGCAAATAGACAGCGAAAAAAAATATCTTAATGTACATTTTTGATGATTTGATAATGTTACAACAAGTAATCAATCATTTTTTTATCTAGTTTGATTTAAAAGAAAGACAAGTAAAATTAGAGATAGTTAAAACTATCA
>JANXYS010000388.1 GCA_025355935.1 Chitinophagales bacterium
CGGCAACAGCGCCAAAATCAATATGATTAGCCATGATATTGTTTATGAAGGAAAAATTGCAAAACTTGTACTTGCCAGCGATGTAACAGATAAAATTGCCGCTGAAGAGAATTTAAAAAAGTCACATGAAGATTTAAGACAACTAGCTACCCATCTTGAACATATCAGGGAATCGGAGCGTACCTACATGGCACGGGAAATTCACGACGAACTTGGACAGCAGTTAACAGGACTAAAGATGGATATATCCTGGCTTAACAGGAAAATAAAATCGACTGACGAGGACGTTCTTCAAAAATTGAAAGACACTATTCAGCTCATCGATAAAACCGTGATTACTGTCAGGCGTATTGCCACCCAGTTACGTCCCAGCATCCTTGATGACCTGGGGCTGGTGGCAGCCATGGAATGGCAAAGCGAAGAGTTTGAAAAAAGATCTGAAATCAAAACGATCTTTAATACGAATGCAGGTAACCTTGAAGTATCTGCTGATATAGCAACGGGAATATTTCGAATCTTCCAGGAAAGCCTTACAAACGTATTGCGACATGCGGAGGCTACCGCAGTTTATCCATCTTTAAACGTTAGCGATAATAACCTTGAGTTAGTAATAGAAGATAATGGAAAAGGATTCAATACCTCTGACATTCAAAGTAAACGAACATTAGGCTTGCTTGGGATGAAAGAACGAGTATTGATAATGGGCGGTACTTACCAGATTTCCAGCAACCCCGGGCAAGGAACATTGGTGAGAATTATAGTACCTTTAGAACACCTTAACAACAACTAAATTTAAATAATGCTTCGCATACTTATTGCAGACGATCACATTATCGTTAGACGAGGGTTAAGGCAAATATTGCTTGAAGGTTTCCCTTATGTTCACATTGAAGAAGTGCCCGATGCCGAAGAAATGATTAAAAAGGTAATCAGCGCCGAGTGGGATGTTATTATCAGTGACCTCAGCATGCCCGGCCGAAGTGGACTTGACGCCCTTCAGCAAATAAAACAAATATCTCCTAAACTGCCCGTTCTCATTCTTAGCATTCACCCCGAAGAACAATATGCATTGCGCGTGCTTAAAGCCGGTGCGGCGGGCTACCTGAGTAAAGACCTTGCGCCGGACGAATTGGTTAATGCAGTTAACCGGGTCTTGCTGGGAAAAAAATATATAACGGCCAGTATAGCCGAAAAACTTGCTTCAGTACTTGACCAGGACAATGACAGAAAGCTGCACGAGTCGCTATCTGACAGGGAGTTCTCAGTTTTGAAGTTTCTTGCAGCAGGGAAGTCGGTCTCAGAAATCGCAGAATCTATGTTCCTGAGTGTTACTACCGTCAGCACTTACCGCGCCCGCATTATGTCGAAGATGAGTATGAAAAGCAATGCTGACCTCACTTTATATGCAATAGAGCATAAACTTCTTTAATATCACCTGAGGTCCAAAAGTCCTATCGGGGTGTAGTTGGATTTCTACGTACTTTTTTGCATTCATTTACAGGCATATAGCGGCTTGTATTACATAAAAACAACTTAACATGCGCTAGCTTTATAAAAAATGGTCCCTACTATTTTAAATGAAGAAAATGAAAGTATTAATTGTTGATGACGCCTTACTGGTTTTAACGCGCGTATCAGATATCATTAATGAGCTGGATTGCGTATCAGATGTTCTCATGGCTTTCACTTACCAGGATGCAATAAATAAAGTTGCATCTGCCCGTCCTGATGTGGTATTGCTAGACATTCATTTGCGGGATAAAAGCGGAATAGAACTTCTTGATTTTATAAAGCGAAATTATCCTTCCGTTAAAACCATTATGCTTACAAACCAAGTTCACAATAATTACAGGAGCCTTTGTGAGAAGATTGGGTCTGATCATTTTATCGACAAATCAAGCGAATTTGAACGTATTTCAGGGATCCTACAATCTTTTTGCGCTTAAAGATTATTAGCAGGCATACCTTTTTGCTTTATACTTTTCCTCACCTTATATAAATGAAAAAACTCTTTATTTTCAGTCGGGAAATCAGCGATGTGAGGATAGCTTCAATGGTAAATTCTTTCAATAGCAGGCCTGAACTTCTCCATGATTACCTTTCGTTTTAGTTTAAGCGTCGGCGTTAGTTCCCCGGTTTCTATTGTCCACTCATCAGGAATCAGCTCAAATTTCTTAACCTGCTCAACATGATTAAAAAACTTGTTAAAGGATTCAATGAGCTCTTTGTAGAGCGTTAAAACTTTTGGGTTATGGATTGCATCACTGTTCGTGGTAAACGGAATTTCTTTTTGTCTCATCCATTCTTTTAGATTTGGTATAGAGGGTACTATAAGGGCACCGACAAATTTTTCTTCCGCTCCTACAATCATCATCTGCTCTACAAATGGTGATTCTTTCATTTTGTTCTCGATAGGCTGGGGAGCTACATATTTACCACCGCTGGTTTTAAATAATTCTTTTTTTCGGTCTGTAATTTTTAAATATTTCTCATTCTCCATTACCCCTATATCGCCGGTATGTAGCCAGCCATCTATAACAGTTTCCCGGGTTAAGTCGGGCCTCTTATAATAACCCATCATCACGCTAGGCCCTTTAACACAGATTTCTCCATCTGCCTCAATTTTTACCTCCTGGCCCTTTATCGGCAACCCGACAGTTCCAAATTTGGTTCCCTTACTTCGTTTGCTGTTAACACTTATTACGGGGCTATTTTCCGTAGGTCCGTAACCTTCATAAATAGGTATTTTTGCTGCGCTGAAAATTCGTAGAAGCCTCACCTGGCAGGCCGCGCCGCCAGTTATGATAACCTCAATTTTATTGCCCAGTGCTTCACGCCATTTACTGAACACAAGTTTGTTTGCTACAGCAAGTTGTAAGCGGTAACTAAGACTTCCTTTATTAATTGCATCATAATTATTTCCCAGGTCAACAGCCCAATAAAATAATTTCTTTTTTACTCCATTGAGTTCCGCACCTTTGCTCATAATTTTTTCGTATACTTTTTCCAGTAATCGCGGTACTGTACAAAATATATTTGGTTGGACGTCTTTCAGATCTTCGGCTATTGTATCAAGGCTTTGCGCATAGTAGATAGAGATGCCGCTATTGATATAAATGAAAGACACCATTCGTTCAAATATATGATTCAATGGTAAAAAACTTAGCGCCCTCCCGGTTACGTCATCTTCAAATGGAAAGCTCTCTTTTGAATTCAGAACATTCATTACAATATTGCGGTGAGACAGCATTACGCCCTTCGGGGTACCGGTAGTGCCTGATGTATAAATGATAGTTGCACAATGATCGGCAGTTATCTGGTCCTTCAGCTTTTCAACTTCTTCAAGTTCGCTGGGAGCAACATTATCAATGAGTGCATGCCAACCTTCCGTTCCTTCCATTGCATCGAAACTTAAAATCCCTTGGATTGAAGGGACTTTGCCCCTTACATCCTTTACTTTTTCCAGTATGTCCTGTCCGCTAACAAATACATATTTTATGGAGGCATCATTGAAAATAAATTCGAGTTCGTTTACTTTGGTTGTCGGATAAATGGGGCACAAAATTGCCCCGATTTGCTGGCAGGCCATATCAAGGATAAGCCACTCGGGCCTGTTTGCTGATATCAAGGCGATTTTGTCCTGGGTATCAGCAGTCATTTCATTTCCTGAAACTCCAAGTTTTAATAAACCAGCGCTCAACTTGTTTACAAGATCTGTTACCACGGCCGTGCTCAACGGAACCCACTCTCCGTTCACTTTACCTGTAAGCATATCATCTTTAGGAAATTTTTCCAGTTGTGTATAAAGGAAATCGAAAATCCGGGATTGATCGTTCATATCTATGGGCAATTTCTTTTGGCAAAACAATTCGTAAAACCTAAGGTAAATAAAAAAAGCCATCCTCTTCAAGGATGGCCCGTATATATGAAGTTGTGAATTTATTTCCTGGTCGCTGAAATTGATAATTTAATATTTACAGTTTTACTAATAACCCAATCCTGGGGGTTATTCGGACCTTTGTAATTAATTCCCCATTGGGTTCGGTCGATGTTAAAATCCGCACTAGCTGCTGCTGTTTTTGCATCAACAGTTACTTTCGCGGGGAAAGAAATGCTTTTAGTACTGTCTTTAAGGGTAAGATTTCCTTTTATTGTGTGAGTTGCATCCCTAAAGATTAAATCTTTTTTTGAACTGTCGGCTTTAAAAGGAGAAACTGAAATGATCTCAAATGTAGCTGTGGGATATTTCGAAACATCAAAAAAATCAGGACTTTTTAAATGGCCTTCAAGTTTATTTTTATTCTCTATGTCTGTTGCCATATCGATATTTTTTAACGAAGCCATATCGATAGTGAACTTTCCGCCGGTAAGCGCATTATCCTGGACCATTAAAGCGCCATCCCGTAGCTTAAACGTGCCCTGATGTTGTCTTGTAGGTTTTGACCCCGTCCAATTAACAACTGAAGTTGTATCAACTGTATAAGCAGTACCGCCTGTAGCGACAACAGTCTCTTTACTGCCAGTAACTCCTTCATCTGCCTTGGGAGCATTATTACACGCGCTTACTGAAATGATTATTGAAGCAATAATAAAATTTAGTTTTTTCATGATTTAGATTTTTGATTCGCAAAAGTAGGGAAACAATGTTTAAACACCAATTTATATTCAGTGGTAATATTGGCCTCCAGGAACTTTAAATATTCTTCCTTTTTGAAATTCAGTAAAAGCAAGGTTTTCGGTGGTATGTGTGTTAATCCAACTCTGGTAGCCCATAAGATTTTGGACAGAACCAAAGAGCCACTGATTGTAGGCTTCAAACAAGCCATCTTTCAGTAACTGTTGTTGCAATTCAAATAGTTTCACAGGCAGGCCCGCTTGTTGGTTATTGAACCAGTTTAAAATAAACCTGGTTCTTATCATTGTAAGGGACTCAGCACTGATTCCTAATCCGGCAAGTGTGGCTTGTTTATTCATCTCGTGCAGGAATGCTTTTACAAAATTATTTTTGTCCTTGTTGTTAGCTTCCAAATCAGTATCTGTAAACAACTTTTTGTAACTGTCGAGCAGAAACTGTTTTACTTCCGGAGCCTTATTACTATTTGGTTCCATGTTAATAAAAGTTTCACCATAAAGGATACTCCAGACTTTGTCATTCGTTAAAAAATAATATCTGGCTGCATTATAATAATTTTTGCTGTAAGCCGGATCCGACTGTATACCTTTTTCCCATTGTTTAATAGCGTCATAATCCTGTTGTGCATACATTAATTCTCCCAACTCATTGTAAAGAGGTCCGCTTTCCGGAAACTTCTTGATACCTTTCCGGTACATTCTATCGCAATCCTTGAGAAGATTCAGTTGCTTATAAATATTTCCGGCTATTTGAAAAGACTGGTCGTCGGCCTGTTCATTGTCAAGTATGGGCTTAATAACTTCAAGCGCCTTTGAATTATCTTTCTGGTAATAATAGCTCATGGCGAGATCTTTCGACATCTCGATATTTTTAGGATCCTGCAGAAGGCCCCGTTGCAAAACAACTATGGCATTTGCATAGTCGCCTTGTCTTATAAAGGCCTTAGCTGTTTCCTGTAACTCCCCCCGGCCTTGAGCAGTCAATTTCAAAGGCGCAATGCTAATTGCGAACATGCACACCACAAGTAATTTTTTCATTGTTGTAAAGATAAAAAAAAGAGGCGTTTGAAACGCCTCTTCCAGTATGAATTGTTGAACTGTTGCAACCAAACAATATTTTAATCAATCGATGAGATGTGTAAGAAGCCCGTCTCTCAATTTCGGTTCAAACCACGTGCTTTTTGGCGGCATAACTTCTCCACTATCCGCAACATCAAATAACTGCCCGATTGTTACAGGGTATAATGAAATTGCGAGCGCCATTTCACCACTGTCAACCCTTTTTTCCAGTTCGGAAAGTCCGCGAATACCGCCTACGAAGTCAATCCTTTTATTAGTACGCTGATCCGCAATGTCCAGGATGGGAGTGAGCACATGATTTTGCAAAATACTAATATCGAGCGCGGCTACGGGATCATGTTGTTCATCTTGTTTTCTTAAGGTTAATTTAAACCATTTTTTATTTAGATAAAAGCCGAACTGACCGGGTGCCGCGGGTTTGAACGCCTCTTTTGTTTCTTTGATATCAAAAGTTGATGAAAGTTTTTCCTGAAACTCCTGCAATGATAATCCATTCAGATCCTTAATGAGCCTGTTATAGTCAAGAATATGAAGTTGGTCTGATGGGAAAAGCGTTGTGAGAAAAAACTTTGCATTTTCGGGAACTTCACCACTCAGTGCCTGGCGAACTTTGGCCGCGGAAGCAGCCCTGTGATGTCCATCTGCAATATACGATGCTGGTACTTCTGTTTTAAACAGATGGGTTATATGTGCAATGGTATCATCGTCATTTACGATCCAAATACTATGCTGAACGCCGTCGTCAGCGATAAAATCATATTGGCAATTTTTCTCAGATATCCATTTGTTTATAATTGCATCTATCGACTCTACCTTTTTATAAGCAAGGAATACATTTCCCGTTTGAGCCCCAGTGACTTTGATATGAGTTATCCTGTCAAGTTCTTTTTCAGGCCGGGTAAACTCATGTTTTTTGATAAGTCCATTGTCATAGTCATCTACTGAGCTACCGCAAACCAAACCTGATTGCGTTCGGCCATTCATTTTTAAGCTATAAATATAATAGCAAGGCTTACTTTCCCTAAATAAAATATTTCGACTTACGAAGGCACTTAAATTTTCTTTCGCTTTTTCATACACTGCGGCTGAGTGTATATCAATGTTTTCAGGAAGGTCAATTTCACTTTTGGTAATATGTAAAAAAGAGCTTGGATTGCCCTGAGCTTCAATTTTTGCTTCTTTGCTGCTAAGCACATCGTAGGGCTTCGAAGCAACAGCCTTAGCATGTTGTGCTTCTGGCCGAAGAGCTTTAAAAGGAGTAATCGTTATCATAATATTTAAAACGAGGCTGAATTCAGTTTATGGAGCTGGTAAATATACTCAACTTGCTGTTCAAAAATTATTTTTCAGTCTAAATTATACTGTATAAACCAGACGGTGCCCAGCTCAAAAGCATTGGGTTAATTCATCTCTTCAAATTTCTGCATGGCACCTACAAGAACTTGTACACTACTCGCGGGCATTGCGTTGTATATCGATGCCCGAAACCCACCTGTAGTGCGATGACCTGCAATTCCAACAATTCCCAGCGATTTGGCATACTGCATAAACGCCGGTTCCAAAGATGGGTCGTGCATCACGAAACAGACATTCATCAGGCTTCTGTCTTCGACTTCGACAGTGCCCACAAACAATGAATTGCGGTCAATTTCATTGTAAAGCAAGCGGGCTTTAGCAACGTTTAATTTTTCGATCGCTGGTATGCCACCGAGCGCCTTCAACCAACGAAGCGTAAGCATGCAAACATATACCGCAAAAACTGGCGGTGTATTCAGCATACTTTTTTCTTTGACATGGTTTCGGTAGTCCATTATAGTCGGAATAGCGCGTTTCACTTTTCCAAGAACATTTTTATTTACAACAACCAGGTTAACCCCCGCGGGGCCCATATTTTTTTGCGCACCGGCATAAATAAGGTCAAATTTATTAAAATCGAGCACCCTACTAAAAATATCGCTACTCATGTCGGCCACAAGCGAATTACTTGTGTGCGGTATCGCTTGCCACTGCGTACCATAAATTGTGTTGTTAGTGGTGATATGAAGATATTTTGAATCGTTCGGTACTGCAAAATCTTTAGGGATATAGCAGTAATTTTTTTCTCTTGAAGAACAAACCACCTCAACTTTTCCAAACAGCTTAGCTTCCGCTATGGCCTTATGCCCCCATACGTCCGTATCGGTATACGATGCACTTTCTTTTCCATCTAAAAGGTTCATAGGAACCTGCATAAATTGGGTAGATGCGCCGCCGTGTAAGAATAATACTTCGTGCTCGTCATCAAGCAGCATGAGTTCTTTAACAAGCCCCCGTGCTTCTTCCATTACAGCAGTAAACTCAGGCGTGCGATGACCCAATTCTAAAATTGACAAACCCGTGTCATTAAAATTAAGCACGGCAGCAGAAGCCTGTTGAAAAACTTCCCTGGGTAAGATAGATGGGCCTGCATTAAAATTATAAATCACGATCAAACATTATTAAGGTTAACTATATTGGCCCGCAAAAGTATGAAATTCCGGTATATGGATTTCCAGACTTAGCTGGTAGCGAAAGGCATTGCTTTAAATGTAGCTGATATAGCGCCCTGAGCGGCAGAATTATTTCCAGGGAAAAATTAATTTTCCTCGCGTCCTATAATTTTCGCAGCATTATTCCATGTGCTGTTAAGGTCTTCAAACTCTTTAATCTCTTTTTCCGAAAATTGTTGTTTTGCTATTACTGTTAAATCGGGCTGGCCTGCATTTACCCACGCAGTGTACCAGAACGAAGCAATCGCATAGATAGATTGGCGCATTCTGCGCTCAACCATCCCGTCTAATTTCTTATTATATGCTGTCGTAAAAGCGGAAGAATATTGCTTAATGATAATGCCATTGCGTTGTTCAAATGAATACTTCCGATCATCTTTAAATTCTTTTGTCAAATCCCGTTCAAATCGGAGAACACTATCTGCCGCAAGGCCACTCTCCAGAACCCGGTCCCAAATAAATCCACCAGGGTCTTTAATGTAGTGAGCCTTTCCAATAAAAAAGTCAAACTCTTTTTCCGCGAGTAATTCAGGTACGCGGGTTTCCCAGAAAGCATGGATGCCTTTCTGATTGGTAAGCTGACCGTTATGATTGCTGCTAGCATGAAGAGGCACATGTGCATCGGCGATATAATGTCCGAGTTCAGCACTGTTTTTCATAATCCTGGCAAAATTCTGTTCTTTAAAAGCATTTGTAAGCCTTTGCAGCATTATCTGCACATGCCAGGGAACGATACCACTAGCCCGCAGGGTATCTTCTGTAAACTTTGCCAGCGCATCTTTCCAGTTGTGGGGAAGAGATTGGTACGGGTATTTTCCGTAATTGTCAAGATCTATAAAATGCCGGGGCGCTTCATCTGCCACTGCATATCTTCTTTTATCCGGATCGACTGCGTGTTCCGAAAGAAAGGCAATGTTAGGCTTGTACAAAATCATCATTTCTGGCGGAAGAAGGAATACGGCATAATAATTTATTTTTTGATGCGCCCAGAAACCCCAGCAATAGGATGAATACGACATCAACACTAAGGGTAACAGTAAGAAAGCGCGTATAATTTTATATTTCATCCTGGGTGAGTGCATTTATTTAAAATGATATTAATCTAGGCATCGATTAGGTATGACGAAAATATATTGGCTATACTCTTCTACTTAACATGGTGCTCCATATCTTCAACTTCTGTAACTCCGCCGCTTACTGCAAACTTCATGGTTTGCGCACTCGTAATGTTAGTAATGGGCTTAACGCGGCTGCGGGGAATAATATAAACATTGCCGGCAACTGAGTAAGCCATCGGTATGTATACTGCCACATATTCATGAAGACCAAAATCAGCCATGTTATCCCTGGTGATAAAACCCATCCGCCAAACATCATTACCATCCACATTAGCCAAAACGTTTTGTGTGAATTTTTTTTTGTCTCCGGCAAATGCTTCAAAAAAGTCTCGCGTAGTTGAATAGATATGTTTGATGCCAGGGGCCTTTTGCATGAGCTTATCCATAAAACTTATAATTCGACCAGTTATAAAAAACGAACTGAAATAGCCGATAGATATTATCGCCCCGAGGATGATTACGAATCCCAGCCCATAATTTTGAACGTGAACATTTCCATATTCATCTTTGGAAGAAAATATTGGTATCCAGCCATCGATTGTTGAAACGACAAAAAAGAGCGCATAAATTGTTATAGCAATAGGGGCGAGAATTAGCAACCCTTGTAGAAAATATTGTAACAATCTGCTGTAATCAAATTTCTTTTCCATAAAAAGCATTTTACAGATCAAAGATAACCACTATGAAACTCCATCGGGATAATTGCATCTTTTAAAAAAATAAGCAGAACAATAAGTTGGTTGTTTTTTGGGATAATCAGGATATTAAGATAGTTTGTGGATGAAAACTGTTGCAAATGAGAATTACCCTATCTATTTTCCTCGTCCTCTTTCTTGCTTACGGCCTGGTGAGTTGTCAAAAAGAGTATACACCTATTAACAATAGTAGCCCGACATCACCGGGCGGACTACCTGGCGTAAGCGGCAAGTTTACCGCGAAGGTTAATGGAGTTCTATTTACAGGCGATAAATTTGCCGGAGCTGTCCGAAATTCAGGCATAATTAATATTAGTGGTTTAGCAAACAGTGGAAAAGCTATTACGATCACTCTCACCGACTCAGGAGTGCACATTTACCAGCTGAAATCTCAAACTATAAATGCCGCCGGGTATAATGAAGCAGCAAATACTATTTCATTCACCAGTAATGGCTCAGATGATCCTTCACTTGCTGGGGGAACCTGTACTGTTACAAATATTGACACTGCGAAAAAGCAGATGAGTGGTACATTTAAGTTTAAAGTTTTTAGGGAAATCGATGGTCTATCGCGCGATATAACAGAGGGAACCTTTACAAGCTTGAGCTATACTACCAATGCATTACCTCCTACAACAAATATTACAGATACATTCCGTGTAAAGGTCGATGGCGTTGACTGGGTGAACTATTCTTTAAACGCACTGGATGTTCCGTTCTTAGACAAAATTGCAATCACGACCAGCCAGGATGCCAACGCCAATGTCAACATAGGTTTTACTTTTGAAAAATTAATTACGACAGGCAGTTATCAATGGGATTTATTTACTGTGGCGGCGCTTTACCATCCAAGCACTTTTTCTACAACAGGAACGCTTGTTGCAGAAGGAGGAAATCTTACAATTCTTGAACACAATACCACCACGAAAAGAATTCGTGGGACTTTTAATTTTCTAGCTGCACCGATTACAAGCCCCACGCCGGTGGTAGCTTTTACGCAGGGATATTTTTCAGTCGTATACCGGTAACAGCGTATCATTCAAAGCAAGTAAACAGGTAATTATCTACCTGTTTTTTTGTGCCCAAACGTGAAGAATTTAGCGGCGGTAAAGTCAATTTTAGATTAATTAATTGTTACCAATGGTAAATACTTGTGATGGAAACTTCGGTAACGATAAAAGTTTCCGTAGTTTTGTGCGCAATATGACAGACATAGATAATAAAGAGCGAATAAGGTTAGCAGCCCACGATCTAATGATGAAATACGGCATACGTAGTATCAGCATGGACGATATTGCGACTAACCTGGGCATGAGCAAAAAGACAATTTACCAGTTTTATACCGATAAAGATGCGCTCGTTGAAGCAGTGGTTGATGGGGAAATTAATCGTACCCGTGGCATTTGTGAAAATGATAAGCAACTGGCCGAAAATGCGGTCCACGAAATTGTCCTCGCTATCGATATGGTAAAAGAAATTTTTAAAACTATTAATCCCTCCCTGTTATTTGACCTTCACAAATATCACCCGGCAGCGTTTTTAAAGTTTAACCAGCACAAAAATACTTTCCTCTATAAGATTATGTACGACAACATCCAATGGGGGAAAAAACAAAAATTGTACAGGCCTGAAATAAACACGGAAATCCTGGCAAGGTTCAGGGTTGAAAGTATGTTCATTCCAATGAACCAGGATTTTCATGCAGGTATTAACTCAACGTTGCTGGAGGCGGAAGAGCAAATCATTACCCATTTCCTTTACGGATTAACCACACCTGGCGGGTATGAGATGGCACTTAAATATCTTAATGAAAGAAAAAAAACAACGGATAAAAAACTTTCAAAACAATAAGCTGGAAAATGAAGTATATAAAAAAATTCAGGCAGGTCCCGGTACTTATCCTTGCATCAGTTCTGCTCACGACAGGAACCGAAGCGCAAACTCTCAATAGTTTTAGCGTCCACCAGGCTGTAGATTATGCGATGAAAAATGCAACGGCTGTAAAAAATGCCCTGATCGATATCCAGGTTCAGAAAGAAGTAAATCGTGAAATCACGTCTGCAGCTTACCCCCAATTAAATGCAAGTGGCGCATTAAACGAATATCTTAATATTCCTACGAGCTTACTCCCCGCCGAAATTGCCGGGGGCACCCCGGGAACTTACTTGCCGGTAAAGTTTGGAACTAAATACAATGCCACAGGTGGATTTGATGTATCACAAATTTTGTTTGACGGGCAGGTTTTTGTGGGCCTGCAAGCGCGTTCAGCTGCAATTGCAGCCGCAGAAAAAGTAAAGGACGTTACAACTGAGATGATAAATGTAAATGTTCAGAAAGTATACTACCAATTAGTAGTAGGCAGACAACAGCTAACTACTATCGATGCTAATATAGATAGATTCCAGAAATTATATAATGATACTAAAGCAATGTTTGACCAGGGATTTATGGAGCGTCTGGATGTTGACAAAGTGAGTGTGCAATTAAATAATCTTCAAACTGAAAAAATTAAACAGCAAACCAGGCTTGACGCTGGGTTCGCCGGATTAAAATTTTTAATGAATATGCCACAGAAGGATTCTCTTCAACTTACGGACTCGCTCACCGTTGACCAGGTGAAAGATAATGTACTTAATAATCAGTACAATTATCCTGATCGAAAAGAATACCAGCTGCTAGAAATCACCCGGAAGTTAAGGACCTATAACGTTAAGCGGTATAAACTGAGTTATCTGCCAACGTTGTCAGCCTTTGGAAACTATAGCAAAAACGCGCAGCGTACAAAATTTGATTTCTTTAAAGGAGGCAATAACAGGCAGTGGTTTACTACTTCCCTTATTGGGTTAAAATTAAACGTTCCGATTTTCGACGGCTTTGCCAGGCGTGCCAGGGTGAACCAGGCAAAACTGGCCCTACAAAAAACTGATAATGATATCGAACAACTTAAACAGTCGATCGATAATGATGTGATGCAGGCGAACCTCAGCATCAGTGCATCCTTTATAACGCTCGACAACCAGCGCCGTAATATGGAGCTTGCTGAAAAAGTATACAATACTACTAAAATCAAGTACGATCAGGGCCTTGGGAGCAACCAGGAAATCTACAATGCTCAGGCCGAATTAAAAACTGCACAGAATAATTATTACAGCGCATTGTATGATGCGGTAATCGCTAAAATCGATTTTTTAAAGGCAATAGGAAAATTATAAACTAATAAGCACAACATACCTGACATGAAAAAAATTAAACAAATCGTTCTCATTCTCACCCTTATGCTTTTTGCTGCTTCTTGTGCAAACAGTAAAAAAGAGGGTGACGCTGACCTCAACGATAAGAAAACCAAATTAGAAAAATTAAAAGCCGAAAAAGATAAAAATGATCAGGAGATATTGAAGCTGCAAGGGGAGCTTAACAAGCTGGACACTAGCAGTAGTAACCCCTCCAAGATAAAGCTGGTGGCAACGACGACGATTACAAGAGGGGATTTTAATCATTATATCGAACTTCAAGGCAAGGTAGATGCAGAAAATATTTCTTACATCGCTCCCCGTCAGCCAGGTATCGTTAAATCGATATTAGTGAGGCAGGGCGATGTTGTTAGAAAAGGTCAACTACTTCTTAAGTTAGATAATGCCCTGTTTACACAAGGTGTTATCTCGGCACGCCAGCAGGTGGCCATTTTAAATTCACAACTTGCCCTTGCTAAGAACGTGTACCAGCGCCGAAAGAATCTCTGGGACCAGGGAATCGGTACGCAAGTGCAGCTACTTCAGGATCAAACCCAGGTGGCCACCCTGCAAAACCAGGTTCAATCGGCAGGAGCACAGGTACGTCAAGCCCAGGAACAGGCTAATTCAAGCAATATTTATAGTGATGTGAGCGGCATAGCCGACATTGTTAATATACGGATGGGGGAAACTTTCCAGGGCGTTACGGCGGCCGGCCCCCAAATTAAAATCGTTAATACAAGTCAGTTAAAAGTGGTTAGTAATATTCCTGAAAATTATCTGGGAAGCGTGCACAAAGGCACAGCTGTTATAGTGACTTTGCCTGACGCAAATAAGACCATTAATACAACCGTTAGTTTCATGGGAGCTTCTATTGATGCAATTAACAGGGGTTTTATTGTAGAAGCTAAACTTCCCGCCGATGGGTCTTTAAAGCCAAATCAGATCGCCACCATGAAAATTCGCGATTACAGCTCCGCTAACTCGCTGGCTGTGCCGCTGAACACTTTGCAAAATGATGAAAAAGGCAAGTTCGTGATGATAGCCAGTACAGAAAATGGGAAATTATTCGCACGCAAACGTTCCGTAACAATTGGCAAATTAAATGGCGATCAGCTTGAAATTGTTTCCGGACTAAAAGAAGGCGATGTACTCGTTACGGAAGGCTTTGCAAGTATTTATGAGGGTCAGCAACTTACTACGGCAACGAAATAAAGAATCGGAAGTCGGGTTTAATTTTCCACTTGAATGAACAGGATCATTGTGCCCTTGATGGGTAATATATCGTATAAGCTTCCAACCACTACTAACAAATAAAATATTTGTATGAGCGCTTTAGAAAATGTAAGAGACAAATTTAAGCAGTTCAAGCCCACATCGTGGAGTATCAACAACAAGACTTCTATTTATTTAATTATGTTGTTTTTTACCCTGGCAGGACTGTACCAATTCCTTACCCTACCAAAAGAACAGTTTCCTGATATAGTAATTCCTACGATTTATGTGCAAACCATCTACGTAGGCAATTCGCCAAAAGATATCGAGAATTTAGTCACTCGCCCGATCGAGAAACAAATCAAAGGGATTACCGGCGCGAAGATCAAAAAATTTACCAGTACTTCTCAGCAGGATTACTCAGCGATTATTGTAGAATTTGATACAGACGTAAAAACCGATATAGCCCTGCAAAAAGTGAAGGACGCAATGGATAAGGCAAAGCAGGACTTGCCGACCAATCTTACGCAGGAACCTACGGCCCAGGAAGTAAACCTAAGCGATCAGCCAATCATGTATGTTAACCTTAGCGGAGACTATGATATGGCCAGACTTAAAAAATTTGCCGACGACCTTAAAGATAAATTAGAGGAAATCCCGCAGATTAATAGAATAGATATTGTGGGCGCCCCTGAAAGAGAGTTCCAGATAAACGTTGATAATTACCGGATGCAGAGTTCAGGCGTTACTTTTGATGACATCAGCAATGCTGTGGCAAGGGAAAATATGGACATCTCAGGTGGTCTGCTCGACGTGGGAAGCATGAAGAGAAATCTCCAATTAAAGGGCCAGTTTAAGAGCGCTTACGACATCGAAAAAGTAATTATAAGAAATACAGGGGGCTTCCCCATTTATTTAAAAGACATCGCGGTTGTAAAGGATACTACAAAGGACGCAGAAAGTTTTGCCCGTCTTGATGGCAAAAATGTTGTTACACTCAATATAATAAAGCGAAGCGGCGAAAACCTTATTGAAACCAGTGATGCGGTTCAAAAGATAGTGGCAGAAAATAAAGGAGTCACCTATCCTGAAAATTTGAAAGCAGTGGTAACAGGAGATCAGAGTATAAAAACGAAGGCTTCCTTTAACGAACTGGTAAACTCCATTATTATCGGTTTTATACTCGTGTTGATTGTACTTATGTTTTTTATGGGAGTAACAAATGCTTTCTTCGTTGCTCTGAGTGTACCGTTGAGTATGTTTGTAGCCTTCGTGTTTCTGCCCGGTGCAGATCTTATTGTTGGCACACACGTAACACTCAATTTTATCGTGTTATTTGCCCTGCTGTTTGGGCTCGGTATCATAGTAGATGATGCCATCGTAGTAATTGAAAATACCCATCGAATATTTGTGGATGGCAAGGGGAAAATCCCAATAAATATGGCTACGAAAATGGCCGCTGGTGAAGTTTTTGTGCCGGTGCTTGCGGGTACACTAACCACGCTTGCTCCGTTCTTCCCGCTGCTTTTTTGGCCTGGAATCATTGGGCGGTTTATGGTGTACCTGCCTACGATGCTCATTTTTACTTTGGCAGCATCACTCGTGGTGGCATTCATCATGAACCCAATTTTTGCAGTCGATTTTATGAATCATCCTGAAGGTGAAAAAGTACAAAAGAACGCAATTTTTAAGAAGCCTTCATTTTGGATTATCATCGCACTTGGTATACTGCTGGATTTTTTAGGCGCTCCATTTCTTGGAAATCTAATTATATTTTTTATGATGCTGATATTACTCCATCGCTATGTATTGGAGGATGCCATTCATAAGTTCCAGCATAAAGTATTACCGTTTATTATGAGCCATTATGAAAGTCTGCTTCGGTGGGCACTAAGGGGGTGGCGGCCAGTTCATCTTTTGCTGGGTACTGTAGCTTTACTTATTTTATCAGTGGTAATATTTATGATGTCTGTGAAATCAGGAAGAGTTGGAATCGCATTTTTTCCGAAAGGCGATCCAAACCAGATATATGTTTACCTCAAGTTGCCCGTTGGTACAAGCGTGGAATATACAGATTCAGTCACCAGGAACCTGGAAGCTAAGGTGAATCATGTCTTGAACATCGACCTGTTAAAGCAGAAAACTAACCCTATAGTGGAATCTGTAATAAGCAACGTTGCCATAGGTGCAAGTGATCCGTCTGCGGGGGATAGGAGTACCCGAAGTGAATTAGGTCGTATCCAGGTTTCATTCGTAGAATATGAAAAAAGAAAAGGAAGAAGCACCCGTCCTTATCTTGATCAGATACGCGCGGCCGTAGGTGGTATACCGGGGGCAGAGATAAGCGTTGACCAGGAAAGCGGCGGTCCACCAACAGATCCGCCGGTTAACATAGAAATCTCAAGCGAAGATTTTGATAACCTCGTGAAAACGTCTGTTAGTTTAAAAAACTATCTCGACAGTATACAGGTGCCCGGTGTTGAAGAATTAAAAATGGACGTTGATCTGAATAATCCGGAGATAACGCTCACGGTTGACCGGGAGAGAGCACTTATTGAAGGAGTATCGTCGGCCCAGGTAGGGCAGGAAATTCGTACGGCATTATTCGGCAGGGAAGTAAGTAAGATTAAAGAGGGCAAAGATGAATATAAGATCCAGTTACGCAATAACGAACTTCAGCGGAAAAGCCTGAGCGAATTGTTGAATATGCGGGTCAGCTTTCGCGACATGGCGAGTGGTGGTGCAGTCAAAAACATTCCAATCAGCTCGCTGGTATCAATTGAACCTACAAGTACCTTCGGAAGTATCAAACGGAAAAATCAAAAGCGACTGATTACTTTAAGATCGAACGTATTAACAACACAAGGGTTTAATGCAACCGCCGTCAACCAGGTTATTGCAGGCCATATAAATTCGTTTACCAGGAAGGGGGAAGGCGTTACGATCAAACAAACGGGTGAAGGTGAACAGCAGGCAGAAACAGGTGCTTTCCTTTTAAAAGCTCTCGCGATTGCTTTGGCATTGATATTATTAACGCTTGTACTGCAATTTAATTCTGTAAGTAAATCAGTGATTATTCTCACAGAGATTATATTCAGTGTAATTGGTGTCCTTCTGGGCTTCTCAATCTTTGGCATGGAAGCTTCTGTTTTGATGACAGGTTTGGGTATTGTAGGATTGGCTGGAATTGTGGTAAAGAACGGGATTTTAGTAATTGAGTTTGCAGAGGAGCTGCGCCATCGCGGTATGAAAACACGTGAAGCTGTTATATCGGCCGGAAAAACACGTATCATCCCGGTATTGCTAACGGCGCTTGCAGCGATACTTGCTTTCATTCCCATTGCAGTAGGATTCAACATTAATTTTGTTACATTGTTTAGCGAGTTAAATCCACATATTTTCTTTGGCGGCGATAATGTTGCTTTCTGGAAGCCTTTGAGTTGGACAATTATCTTCGGACTAGCCTTTGCATTTTTCATGACGCTAATTATAGTTCCGGCCATGTATCTCATAGCTGAAAGGTTACGCAGACCGATGCGCAAAATGTACGGCGGAAAATGGATAAGCTTTATGGGAATACCACCGCTTATCTTCCTATTTATACCACTTATGATTATTACTTATTTTAGAC
>JANXYS010000423.1 GCA_025355935.1 Chitinophagales bacterium
CTCGTTTTGAGAAAAATTCATATGTCATTCAATCGGTGAGGCCGCAAATTACACGAATTTTGCTTAAGGTAATGCCAAATAATCTGCAGTCCCACTCTTAAGAAACCTAATATTTCAAGTGCCTGTCAAAGCACTAATCATCCACCTTGATATATGGCAACAGTTTCTGATACAGTTCTTCGGTGATGATCATAATTTTTTTAAGATCCCCGGGAGCCGTGAAATTTCCGTGCTGAGCTCGATATTGAACAATAAGTTTTGCAAGCTGCCAGCGAATGTAAGGATGTATTTTTAATACATCTTCCGTAGCCGAATTTAAATTTATTTGCCTTACAGGTGAAGTTGATTGCTTTAAATACGGTTTTATTTTTTGAAAAGTGCTGTCAGGCAATCCGAATGTTTCAGCTACCTGTGTAGCCGAGTAAAAACCTCCCAGACGATTTCGGAAATTGATGATTCTTGCCGCAAGTTTAACGCCTATTCCAGGCAAACCTATGTAGGCTGCAGAGTCACCATTATTTATATCTACGTCCACATACCTTGGGGTAGATTCTTCCCGTTCTTTATAAGGCTCCCTGCCAGGAATTGTGTGGGTAGATGCCGCTATTTTTTCTATTTGCACAAATGGGATTAATTTTTCCTGTAACGCAGGTGGAATACCCCAAATTTTCCTGATGTCAGCCGACTCCCGGAATTTTCCGCCTTTTGAGAGATAGTTATGAATTCCATTGGCAGTTTTTTCCTTTACGCCAAGTTTCATCCATCCATCAACATCCAGGGTATTCGGATCAAAAGTAAATAGTGCATAATTGGCCGCTTTAGAATGTTGATACTTTTCAGAATTACGGTGTGGAAGGCGTTCATATTTAGGGAACTTATTGGGGTATACTTTGCGAGCAGCAATAGCAGCGTTGCTGTCGAGTAGAGTTATAGCTGCCTGAAGTTCCCGGTGGGGAACTGGGGATTTCGGAAATATCAGACGGTATAAAACGGGGAGCATGGTTAGCAGTGCAATAAATGCCAGCAAAATCAACGTACCAGTTCGCTCTTTCTTTGTAAAATGAAGGTAATTATTTTTAAAATTCTTGGGCATCCCCTAAAATACTGCTGGATCATTAAAGAACTATGTTGAAATCCCCGGCGTATCAGGAGAAGATAACCTGGCCGTCGAAAGCAAGAGCCTTGCCGGATGGCAGAAGCTGGTTAATCTTGGCGTGCTTACCTAGCTGGTGACTGATATGGGTAAAGTACGCTTCGGGGATTTTCAAATCGTCAGTAAGCTCAATTGCCTGGTCGAGGTTAAAGTGCGAAATATGTTCTTTATGGCGAAGGGCATTTAAAACAATAATCTTACTATCCTTTATTTTTTCCTGCTCCGCCGGAATGATTTTATTGGCGTCTGTGATATAGGTAAAGTTTCCGAAACGAAAACCCAATACCGGCATACGCAAATGCATCACCTTAATTGGTGTTACTGGAATATCGCCAACAAGGAAGGTCTGTTCGTCGAGGCTTAACAAATTTATTTCTGGTATGCCCGGATACTTGTTCTCAGAGAATATATACGAAAACTCGGCTTTAAGAGCTTGCTGGGTAGGTTCGGTGGCATAGACATTAATCGCCTGTTTTTGAAAAAAATTAAAGGCCCGGATATCATCCAAACCCGCGACATGATCTTTATGTGAGTGGGTAAATAATACAGCATCGAGGTTCTTTACTTCCGCCCTGAGCATTTGGTACCTGAAGTCGGGCGTAGTATCCACAACCAATGTGGTCGTTTCACTTTGCACAAGAATGCTGGTGCGTAATCTTTTATCTTTTTTATCGGATGATGTACATACCTCGCAGGAGCAAGCTATCATGGGAACTCCACTGCTTGTACCTGTACCCAGGAACGTTATTTTTAAAGGGGGGCATGTCATCAGGAGGAAAATGTGGGCTAAAAATACGGATAATCCAGCCGGGGCAGTAAAACTTTCATCGGGTAGACTAATCTTTTACGATTTCTTGTTTTCGGATTTCGGTATACAATTTTTGGCTTTCATGGGTTAGAGCATCAAAGTTAATCTCAAGTTGTGGAAGCAAGTCAACTAATGTATTAATGCGACCTTCGATCTGAAAGAATTTATTAAGTACGACTACTTTTTTTTCCTGCAGTATGCAGTAACCGCTTTGAAAAGTTCCCCTCTCGTACCTGATTACATAATTGCATTCTTCAATTATTCTTTCTATTTTATCGAGGTTATTCTGCGTGAATTTCATACGACACAAATTTAATCCAGGCGCAGGTTCTGGCCGGCAGGAGTTATTCACAAGTGTTAGGAATTAAATCCGGTTGGCCAGCTTCACTGGTTTGCAAGATCACGGTTGACATTAAGCACAGCGTCTCGGCCTATCCCGGATAAGCCAATATGCAAGGCGGCCACTTCCCTACTTGTTTGTCATCCTTATCACAGGCACGATCATCTCTTCGAGGCTTACCCCGCCATGCTGAAAGGTATTCCGATAATAATTCACAAAATGATTGTAGTTGTTGGGATAGCATAGAAACAAGTCGCCTTTCGCAAAAATGAAACTGCTGTTCACATTTGGAACCGGTAAGCCTGCCTCCCGGGGATCTTTATAAGCAAGTACATCGCGCGCCTCGAAATTTAGATTACGTCCGTGTTTATATCTTAAGTTGGCGGTGGTTTGTTTATCGCCAATAACCTTCGCCGGTGTTTTAACCCTGGTGCTTCCATGGTCGGTAGCCACAATCATGTTTAATGATTTGTCAGCAATTTTTTTGAGTCCCTGGTGCAGGGGACTATGTTCAAACCAGCTTTGCGTGATGCTGCGGTAACTTGTTTCGTCGCCAGCCAGCTCCTTTAATACTTCCATTTCAGTACGGGCATGGCTCAACATATCAACGAAATTGTATACGATCACATTAAGATCATTTTCCAAAAAGTTATGCATATTATCAACCATCTTCTGTCCGTCGTGGTTGTTGGTAATTTTTGTATAGGACACTTTGAGGTCTGACTTTCCAAGTCTCTTCAATTGGGCGCGGAGAAACTCTTCTTCAAAAAGATTTTTTCCTCCATCTTCATCATCATTTTTCCATTGCTCCGGAAATTGTTTCTCAATATCAATGGGTAGTAAACCGGCAAAAATGGCGTTACGCGCATATTGGGTAGCCGTAGGCAGTATGGCATAAAACGTTTCTTCTTCCTGAATACGAAAACTTTCTGCAAATATTGGCTGAATTGCCTTCCATTGGTCGAACCGAAGATTATCAATAAGTACAAAAAATAGTGGTGTGCCTTTTTCAAGATGCGGAAACACTTTATACTTCAAAAGCGTATGGCTCATAATAGGGCCATCATTACTTTTTGGCGAGACCCATGAAGCATAATTTTTGGATATAAATTTAAAAAACTCCGTATTGGCTTCCTGCTTCTGTGTTTGGAAAACTTCCTGCATTTCCGGGCTGTCGCTCTTCTTCATCTCGAGCTCCCAATAAACAAGTTTTTTGTAAATGTCCATCCAGGCGGTATAATCCGGGTTATCGTTGAGAGCCATAAACAAACTTCGAAAATCTTGCTGGTAGGCAGAAGTAGTTTTCTCAGCCACCAATCTTTTATTATCGATTAGTTTTTTCAGGCTTAACCAAACCTGGTTAGGATTTACGGGCTTTATCAGGTAATCACTTATCTGGCTACCGATCGCTTCGTCCATAATATTTTCAGCCTCATTTTTAGTTATAAGTACAACCGGCAGGTTATTATTTACTTCCTTTATCTGCTGAAGCGTTTGTAAACCGGTAAGTCCCGGCATGCTTTCATCCATCAAAACAACATCGAGTATGTTCTCCTTCACAAACTCAATGGCGTCAAATCCATTAGTCTTTGTTGAAACCTCGTACCCTTTATTTTCCAAAAACATTATCTGTGAGGTAAGACTATCTATCTCGTCATCTACCCAGAGTATTTTTCCTAAACTCATATTTAATTGCTTTAAGCTGGCAAACAACGAACTTACTAAATGTTGCTAAGAATTATTGGTACATTGCTAATCAGGATTTTGAAACGACATTGCAGACCACGCCGTGATAGCATCAAACTACAAGCCATTAGTGCAAATGTAATTTTTTAAAAAGATGGTTTGTAGCTTTGCACCACTTTGTAATACTTTTAACAGATCGAAATACATGCCTTTTCACAAGATAATTAATGACCCGGTATATGGCTTTATAACCATCGACAGCGACCTGGTAAACCACCTGATTGCACATCCATATTTCCAGCGTCTGAGAAGAATCCATCAAATGGCAATGGCGCATCTTGTATACCCTGGCGCAGTTCACAGCAGACTACATCACGCTTTGGGAGCTTATCACCTGATGCGATGCGCATTACAAGAACTAATAAACAAAGGTTTTCCGATCAGCGAAGAAGAACTGGAGGCCGCTGAAATTGCCATCCTGCTGCATGATATTGGTCATGGCCCTTTTTCGCACGCTCTTGAAAACACCCTCGCAGAAGGAATGCATCATGAGGAGATATCTCTTTTACTTTTTAAAGAATTAAACCAATTATTTGAGGGAAAGCTACAGATGGCAATGGATATATTTACGGACAACTATCCAAAGAAATTTCTTCACCAGCTGGTTAGCGGGCAACTTGATGTAGACCGTATGGACTACCTCACACGCGACAGTTTTTTTACGGGCGTAAATGAGGGAGTAATTGCATATGACCGGATTTTAAAAATGCTTACCATACATGAAGGTGAATTGATGGTGGAAGAGAAAGGCATTTATTCCATTGAAAAGTTTCTTGTTTCCCGACGCCTTATGTACTGGCAGGTATACCTTCATAAGACCGTTTTGAGTGCAGAACAAATGTTGAAACGAATTATAAAAAGAGCAAAGGTCATACATGCAGAATGCCCCGGACAGTTGAATAAATTTATAAACGAACCCTTGCAAAATATCACACTGCAACAGTTCTGCGCCATCGACGACTATGATGTGGTTATGGCCATAAAAACCTGGTGCAGCCATCCCGATAAAATTTTGTCCGTACTCTGTGAGGGGATAATTAACCGTTCACTATTTAAAGTTAAATATTATAATGAGCCTGTTAAGGAGGCGATGATAACCGAACAGAGACATGCAATTATGTCAAAACTGGAGATTAGTGAAGAAGAAGCCACCTGGCTTGCTTTTACAGGCGAAGCAAGCAGCAGTACTTACAATTTTGAAAACGAACATATTCACATCTTGTTTAAAGATGGAACTGTTAAGGACATTTCGGAAGTGGATGATGCCCTCATCAACGAAAACCTTAAGGGCAACATCAAAAAATATTACATTTGTTACTTACGCAGTTAACGTCTTTTAATATGCTATTTACCGCCGCACAAATTGCAATGATCATCAATGGTACTGTTGAGGGAAATCCGGAAGTAAGTGTCGGATCGTTCGGCAAAATTGAAGAAGCACAGGAAGGCCAACTTGCATTTTTAGCTAATCCGAAGTATGAAGATTACCTGTATACTACGAATGCATCTGTTATAATTGTAAACGAATCCTTAATTCTAAAACAAGAAATATCTGCCACTCTATTAAGGGTAAAGGATGCATACAGTGCCTTTGCAACATTGCTGGATAAATACCAGCAAATTCAAACGCAACAGTTAACCGGCGTTCAACAACCCACCTACATACATGCAACTGCAAAAGTGGGCGAAAATGCTTTCATAGGTGCCTTCGCATATTTAGGTGAAAATGTAATCATTTCAAATGGAGTCAAGGTTTTTCCGAATGCATTTATCGGGAACAATGTGGTAATAGGTGAAGATACTATTATCCACCCCGGCGTGAAGATCTACCATGACTGCATCATTGGAAGTAATGTTACCATACACGCCGGTACTGTAATCGGTAGCGATGGCTTTGGCTATGCCCCACAGGCTGACGGCAGTCTGAAAAAAGTTCCGCAGATCGGTAACGTGGTAATCGAAGATGGCGTTGAGATCGGCGCAAATACAACTATCGACAGGGCCACTATTGGAAGTACACTCATACGTTCGGGCGCTAAACTTGATAACCTATTACAAATCGCACACAACGTTGAAATTGGCAACAACAGTGTGATAGCTGCGCAGAGCGGTGTGAGTGGAAGTACTAAAATCGGGAAAAATGTCATGATCGGCGGTCAGGCCGGCATTGTAGGCCATATTCATATTGCCGACGGCAGTAAAATAAATGCGCAAAGCGGTGTAAGTAAATCGATCAAGCGCCCCAATTCTGCTGTAACTGGTTCACCAGCATACGACTATACATCTGCTTTGCGAAGTCAGGCTATTAGCCGCAACCTTCCCGAGCTGGAAAAGAGAGTTATAGAACTTGAAAAATTGGTGAAAGCCCTCTCAGAAAAAAAGTAGTTATGAAAATCTTATTTTACTTTTGAGGCCAGATGCAGTCATAGTGAAGCATTTGTAACCTTTAACCAGTTGAATCGTATCAAGAATATCCTTTTAATACTCCTATGCCTTTTTTGTTCCCCAAGGCTATTTGCGCAATATACCTCCCTGAAAGGAATGGTAATTGACGCGCATACTAAAGAGCCAGTCGCCTTCGCTTCCGTTTACTTCAAAAAATCTGTTATCGGTAAAACAACTGATAGTGCGGGAAATTTTTCCTTTACGGTTAGTTCAGGCATTGTTGATACCCTCATAATTACATACGTAGGTTATGAGACTTACAAACAGCCTGTTAAATTTTCAGAGGGAATAAAAACACTCAAAATTGAATTGGAACGCGGCGGGTTAAATAATGAGGTGATCGTAAAGGCGAAATTTAATAAGGGTCTTTATCTCTGGAAAAAGATCATGAGTAAGAAGCGGCAATACAATCGGTATAACCTCCCCAATTTCGGTTATGAAGCGTATAATAAACTGGAGATTGATATCAAGAATTTTAAGCCCGATAAAGTAAAAAAGAATTTTCTGCTAAAACCTTTTGCATTCGTTTTTGATAATATCGACAGTACTTCGGAAAAAGATCCCTTTCTTCCTGCATACCTGTTAGAAAGTGTTAGTGATTACGCATTTCAAAAGTCACCTAAAAAGTTTAATGAGACTATTAAGGCAAGCAATACAAAGGGTTTTAGTAACGAAAGTATTACGAAGATGTTAGGTGTAATGAACCAGAACGTAAACATCTACGGAAATTATGTGAATGTAATGGACAAAGATTTTATTAGTCCATTCAATGATAACGCAGATGTGTACTATATTTTTTCTGTTCCGGACACCCAGGTCATTAATGGAAAAAAGGCTTACCATTTTCTTTTCAGACCCAAAAGAGGGGGTCAAAATACTTTTGAAGGCGACGCTTTCGTGATGGAGAAAACGTTCCAGATCCAAAAGATATCACTTTATCTTGGCAAAGATGCGAATGTGAATTTTATAGATCGTATCAGCGTTTTCCAGGAATTTATTCCTATTAATGACACTGTTTATTTTCTAAACAGGGATAAATTTTTTGCCGACTTCAGGATTCTTGGCAAGCAATCACTCACCCTTATCGGGCGAAAAACAACCTCATACAAAAATATTATCATCAACAACGATTCGATCACCTCCATCTTCAAGCAGCAGCCGCTTGAGGAAGTGGTAAAAACGGTAGTTGGAGGAAATAAATATTCAGACTCGGCCTGGAGTAATTTAAGGCACGATAGCCTGTCGAACAACGAAAGAGCTATTTATACTACGATTACCAAGTTAATGCAGATGCCTAAATTTCAAAAGCTGCAACGGCGTATTAAATTCCTTGGAACAGGCTACACCGAGCAAGGTAAATTCGAAATAGGCCCCTGGTTTAATTGGGTCAGTAGCAATTCGCGAGAGGGGACCAGGTTTCGATTTGACCTTGGTTCTAACACAAAATTCAACAAAAACTTATACCTCCATGCCTACCTTGCGTATGGTACGAAGGACAAGGCGTTAAAAGGAAAGGCTGAAGCCTACTATATCTTTCAGCGCGTTCCGAAAAGAGCAAGAGTACATGTTTCGTATTCAAAAGATATCGACAACGGTATTAGCCAGGTCGGTGATGTAAGCCAGGATAATATATTCTCTCTTGCAGTCAGGAAGCCCAATATATCGCGGAAATTTCTGCAGCTACAGGATACGCGTGTTGAATTATTTAACGAGCTATGGAAAGGATTCTCTACCGAACTATTTTTCGCACATCGAAAATTCAGGCCATTGCAAAATCTTCCTTTTACAACTACAGTTGATGGAAAAGCCATAACCAATTTTGAAGTAGCGGTGAAACTTCGCTTCGCCTACCTGGAACAATTTTACGAAAGCGATTACTTTCGCTATTCCCTGGGCAGTAAATACCCAACTGCAGAAGTGACGTTTGCAAAGGGGATACCCGGAATTGCAGGAAGTGCCTACACCTATTCAAAGATATTTGCCTCTGTTCGGGACTATGTAAAAATCTCTCCTTATGGTTCAATCAGTTATAAAGCTTATGCAGGCAAGGTGTTTGGAACCGTGCCATTCCCATTTCTTGAGAATCACCCCGGGAATGATATCTATTATTACAATGCTGGCAGTTTTAACCTAATGAACCGTTTTGAATATTTGAGCGATCAGTATGCGGGGGTCAACTTTGAACATAATGTTGGCTCGGGCTTATTTCGTTTTGTAAAATTGACGCGAAAGCTAAAATGGCGACAGTTTTACAACCTAAAAACTTTGTGGGGATCCTTGAGTGATGCGAATGCAAACCTAAATAATGCCGGAAAGAATTTTAAGACCGTAAATGGGAAAACCTATATGGAACTAGGTACGGGGATAGACAATATATTTAAAGTATTCAGGCTTGATTTTATATGGCGGCTCACTCCAACGCAAGCTAATCTTCCAAAAACGGCTAACTTCGGAGTGTTTGGAAGTTTCCAATTCCAGTTTTAATGACACGATATCTGTCGGGCACTAAAAAATTATACCAGCTTTTAAGCCTACTTACCTAAAACCTTCAGCCAGGCAGGCGATTATTCTGAACGTCAAATCCATCATAATTAAAATATCTTTGCAAAAATTGAACGAGAAGTATGGATAAAAATTTTAACCCGGACAAGCAGCATACACTGGCAGCATCCGTGAGTATTTCGGGTACAGGATTGCATACTGGAATCAATGTGGATATGACTCTTAAGCCTGCCAACGCCGGATTCGGATATCAATTTCAGCGCACCGATTTATCGGGTACTCCACTTATCAAGGCAGATTGTGACCTCGTTACAGATACTTCGCGTGGAACAACAATTGAACAAGGAATTGTAAAAATAAGTACTATTGAACACGTTCTCGCTGCATTAGTGGGCATGGGTGTAGATAATTGCCTGATAGAAGTCAACGGGCCAGAAATTCCCATCATCGACGGGAGCAGCAAGCCTTTTGTTGAGATTATTGAAAAAATCGGGGTTATAGAACAGGAAGCCGCCAAGACCTGGTACAGCATTGACACAAATATCAGTTTCTACGACGAGAAAAAGAATGTTGAAATGACGGCATTGCCGGCAACCAACTACGAAATAACTGCTCTAATTGATTTCAATAGCCCTGTTTTAGGTACGCAGCATGCAGGTTTGAAAAGCATGAAAGATTTTAATATGGAGATTGCTCCCTGCCGTACTTTCTGTTTCCTTCATGAACTTGAGATGCTGATAGATAACAACCTGATTAAGGGTGGCGATATCAACAATGCAATTGTAGTTGTGGATAAACCGGTTACAGAAGAAGAAATGGGCCGGCTGGCTAAGGCTTTTGGTCGGACCAAGGTGGAAGTAAAAAGTGAGGGTTACCTCAACAATCTCGAATTGCGTTTTCCTAACGAACCTGCGCGGCATAAATTACTGGATGTTGTGGGCGATCTTGCCCTCATCGGATACCCGATTAAGGCGCACATCATCGCAAACCGCCCGGGTCATAGCAGCAACGTTGAATTCGCAAAAAAGATCAAGCAGTACATAAAGAAAAATAAACACACCAAGGGTATTCCTGTTTACGATCCTAATCAACCACCGGTTTATACCCTTCAACAGATTGAAAAAACATTACCCCACCGTTACCCGTTTCTCCTCGTAGATAAAATCATTGATCTTTCAGATTCACAGATTGTGGGCATCAAGAACGTTACTTTCAACGAGTTTTTCTTCGAGGGACATTTTCCCGGAAACCCTGTAATGCCCGGTGTGTTACAGGTAGAAGCCCTTGCGCAGACAGGAGGC
>JANXYS010000427.1 GCA_025355935.1 Chitinophagales bacterium
ATCATTTTGATGCTGATGGCTGCTCCGCCGCCTGGAGCAAGCTTTATTTTTAGAATAGTTTCTGCAGATACCCTCTTGGTTTCGATTTTATAAGCTTCCGGATTTTGTTGCCAATCGGCATCTGCGCCGTCTTCATAGATTGTCGCGACATATCTTTTGCCTTTGTCAAGAAAAGAAAGATTCACTATCGCATTTCGGCTATGCTCGTCCGTTATAGCGCCGATAAACCATGAGGAACCGCCCTTTTCTTTCCGGGCGATTGTGATAAAGTCACCAGGTTCTGCTTCAAGGATCTTCGTATCGTCCCAGTCGACAGGAACTTCTTTTATAAACCGAAAAGCATCAGGCTTTGCTTTATAGTTTTCTGGAAGGTCCGCTACCATTTGCACTGGGCTATATATAGTTACATACAAAGCCAATTGCTTTGCAAGGGTTGTATGAACATGCTTCGAGGAATCGGAGGCGTAATTGCGTAGTTTGAATATGCCGGGTGTGTAATCCATAGGCCCACCCATTAAACGCGTAAATGGAAGAATGGTCTCATGCTCAGGTGCATTGCCCGTGCTAAAGGCATTATATTCATTCCCACGCCCGGCTTCGTTAGCCATCCAGTTAGGCCATGTTCTTTGCAAGCCGGTAGGACGTGAGGGTTCATGCATATCCACCATTACTTTATACGATGCTGCTTTTGCGGCCACCCTCTCGTAATGATTCATCATCCACTGGCCGTCATGGTATTCTCCCCGGGGAATAATTTTTCCAACATAACCTGTTTTAACAGCTTTATAACCATTGTTATTCATGAACCTGAATGCTGTGTCCATCCAGCGTTCGTAATTAGTTGCAGAACCTGAGGTTTCATTATGCATGATAATCTGAATGCCTTTCGACGCTGCATAGGCGTGTAAACCCTTGACGTCAAAATCAGGATATGGAGTAACGAAGTCAAAGACATTCTCTTTCCAATTTCCGAACCAGTCTTCCTAGCCAGTATTCCAGCCTTCGACCAGCACCCCCGGGATATTGTTTTCGGCAGCAAAATCGATATACTTTTTTACGTTAGTGGTATTTGCTGAATGCTTGCCGTTGGGAATTAATGAACCATTTGCCATTGTACTATCTGGATAGTTAGAATAATTCCAACCACCTTTGCCAGTCTGCATTTCCCACCACACGCCCACAAATTTCATAGGATGAATCCACGATACGTCCGTAATGCGGGACGGCTCGTTTAGATTTAAGATCATTTTTGAAGTAAGGATATCTGTTGCTTTATCACTCACTATGATGGTTCTCCATGGGGTGTTAAAAGGTGCGTGAAGATAGGCTTTATCGCCTGTAGGGGCGGGAACCAGGCTGCTATGCAGAGAAAATGTAGAAGATTCAATATGCAGTTGCATGGCAGGGTAATTTACTTGTGCTGCTTCATGGATGTTAAGATATAAACCGTCGCCTGTTTTCATCATTAGCGGCGTCTGAACACTGGTAGAATCGGTAACAGTTCGTACAGCAATTGCGGTACTACTTTTTACGATTGCAGTGTTATTAATTTTGCTTAACTGATCGGTACTATACTCGTATTCGTTAGTATCGTAATCCCCAGGTATCCAGAAAGCTTTATGATCTCCCGTGAGATTGAAATATGTTTTCTCGTCACTCACTACAAAGTATTTCAAGGACGGTTGTGAAGGAAATTCATAGCGAAAACCAACGCCGTCGGCAAAAACCCTAAAAACAATGTTAAGTAAACGATTGGGAGATTTGATTTGCCTGAGGGCAACCCTGAGCTCGCGGTAATTATTACTAATTTCCTTTACTTCGCCCCAAACTGGCCTCCAGCTTTCGCTCACCGACGATGTGTCGGCACGAAGCAATTCAAAACCTCTATAGAATTTCGGGTCATCTTTCAAAATAAAGCCCATCGGCGATGGCTTAACAACTGGCTTGCTTTTGTAGAACACACTATATCCGGGTGTCCCATCACTGCCAAGGCTAAACTGCAGTTTTATATTTTGATTGTTGAGTTCCAGGGCTCGGTTCGACTGTGCAAAAGACGGAACAGCACCGAGAATTAGTGAGCAGAGGTAGAAGAAACATTTCATTGGAGATCAGTATTTAAGTGGGTAAATTTGTGTCTTAGGATAAATAAGATACTCGAATGAAATTGAGAGTATAAGAAACAAATATATTTAAAGCATTTTAAATCATGCGATTTTGAAACATGGATAATTCACAGCCTTCTAAAACTTCAGCCATTCTAAACGATATGGCGGTGCAGGAAATAAAACCGGCAGACAATGTTGAACTCGCACTTATCATAAGGGAGGTACTCACAGAATTCGGTGCAAACAAACCCGGCACTGTTTATTTCGATGCAACTACTGACGCTCTATATGAACTTTTTCGGCGTGATACGGCGGTTTATTTTGTTGCAAGAATGAATGGAAATATAGTAGGTGGAGCAGGTATTTTTCCTACAACCGGACTCCCATCTGGTACCTGTGAACTTGTTAAAATGTATCTCTTGCCAGCGGCCCGCGGAACCGGCCTTGCTCAAAAACTTATCCAGAAATGTCTCGACACCGCAGCTGCAATTGGCTTTACCCATGTGTATCTGGAAACAATGCCCGAACTCGGCAGGGCTGTAAAAGTCTACGAGCGATTTGGCTTTAAATACCTCGATGGTTCCCTCGGTAGTAGCGGGCACTTCGGCTGTAACATCTGGATGCTAAAACAACTTACACAGGCGTAAATTAATCGACTTTTATGATGTGTACCTGCAATTCATCCCAGGGAGTAGTGCCGTCTTTCTCCCGGGTAAAGTTATATGCATCAGAGTACCCTATGATAATTTCGGCGGTTGTATAAATTATGCACCCTGTAAGCAAGTGGCCGCCGACAGTTTTCCCGGTACTGTCACTAAAACTAATGTGAATATGTGAACCGTTTCTTGAAATTGTACCCGATAAACTCACTATTTCGAAATATCCCTCACCCCCGGTTTCTCCAGACTGATTTGCCAGGCGAATATTGTAGTGGGTTAAACTACCAACACAAGAGGCGATCCACCCTGCTCCGACCTGATTGAGGTTTGCGACTTTCTGAATCTGCTCCCGCAAATCTTCCCCGGGTTTCAACCTAAAGGCAATAATTTTCGTAGATGATGTCATAGTCTTTGCATGATTATTAACGCTGCATGATTCGAAAAGATAATAACAGAAAATGTTCTATTCGAAAGTGATTTATTTTCTGCACCCTGAACAACGAAATTATCTTTGCAAAAAAGTGAACACACTATGTGAAATAAAAAGTTTTGTACATGGTGTGGAAAGTTTTAACGCATCATTAGTCATCGCTTCCCGAAATTGGATGTCTAAACCCTACACTTGAAAGAAAATAAAGAGATATCAGCACTATTACATCTTATCGATGACCCTGATGAGGAAGTGTATAATACAGTAAGCGAGCGCATCGTTTCGTTTGGTAAAGGTATTATTCCTAACCTCGAAAATCTTTGGGAACACATAAGCAACGAGGATACACAGGAGCGAATCGAAATGCTTATCCACCGGCTGCATCTTCGCGATCTCACAGCAGAGTTCATCAAGTGGAGAGATGGAAGTGCTGGCCTACTTGAAGGAGCGCTTATAGTTTCAAAATATCAGTATCCCGACCTTCAGCCCCAGGTTGTTTTTAGAGAGATTGAAAAGATACGGCGGAATACATGGTTGGAATTGAATAATTATCTTACACCTATCGAACAGGTGAATGTAATGAACAGTATTTTTTACAATTATTATAAGCAGAAAGGAATAGAAATAAGCTATGAGAATCCCGATCCCTTTTTAATTAGTAAAGCCCTTGAAACAAAGAAAGGAAATGCAATTTCGAATGGCATCCTTTATCTTATTCTTTGTGAGCAGCTTGATCTGCCAGTAAAGGCAATCAACATTCCCAGGCAGTTTATACTTGGTTATTTTGATCCACAGTACGAAGCGCTGAATCCAACGGGCCATTCTTCCGAAAAGATTAAATTTTATATAGATGCGCTTACAGGACAAATGTATTCTCATAAGGACATTGAAAATTATTTTAAACGAATGAATGTTCCACCGGTAACGTCCTATTTTCGCCCACTGGGTAACCGGCGAATCATCCAGTTTCTCCTGGAAGAGCTTAGCAAATGCTTTGATACTGATCGGGACGCTTACAAAAAAGATGAATTGCTGTCACTTGCAAATCTATTGGATTAATGATTTACCATGTAACTAAGAATAAGGATTGGGCTATTGCAAAAGCTAGCGGTTCTTATCGTTCGTACTCGCTCGATACTGAAGGTTTTATACACTGTAGTACCAGTGCGCAGGTAGCAGCTGTTCTTAAATATTACAAAGACCAGAAGGATTTACTCTTGCTACACATTGATGAAAACTTACTGACCGCTCCCCTTGAATATGAGAGATCTCCTTCTTTGAACGAGAAGTTCCCCCACGTCGTTGGTGAGATAAATCTAGATGCGGTCATCGCCACCGAGGAATTATAAATAGAATGGAATTTTATAATTTAGAGATAACTTAATTTGCGGACATTTACTGTTCAATTATTTCTAATGCGAATTCTACATCCACTTATCAACTTTGTTTTCATTGCAGGTCTTTCCGCATTACCATTTTCCTGCACCCAAACCAACAAAAAAAAGCAGGTTGAGGAGACTAATAAGGATAGTAATTCTTTGTCCGCCAAGTATCACATAAGTAAACTTTCTGTGCCACCCGGCTTTAAGATCGAAGTTTATGCAGAGGTGCCAAATGCAAGAAGTATGTCTTTATCACCGTCCGGAATTTTATATGTCGGTAATCGAAGTGAGGAAAATGTTTATGCAGTAGTAGATGAAAATAAGGATGGCCATGCTGACAAGATTTATAAAGTTGCGTCAGGTTTAAATACTCCTAACGGTGTGGCGTTCAAAGACGGCAATCTTTACATCGCAACTATCTCACAAATATTACGGCTCGATAATATTGAAGCCAATCTCAGCACTCCTCCCAAGCCAGTGATCGTGTATGATAGATTTCCCACAGATCAGCATCATGGCTGGAAATTCATTGCTTTCGGTCCTGATGGAAAGTTGTATGTGCCGGTTGGTGCGCCTTGTAATATCTGTAAAAGCGAAAGGCCAGTTTATGCTTCCATCACACGAATGAATGCGGATGGAACAGGCATGGAAATTTTTGCCAACGGAATCAGGAATAGCGTAGGTTTTGACTGGCGACCAGAAACCGGCAAACTTTGGTTTACCGAAAACGGTAGGGATAATCTAGGAGATGAGGTTCCGGCCGATGAACTGAATACGGCGCCTGAAGCAGGTATGCATTTTGGGTTCCCTTATTGTCACCAGGGAAATATTCCCGATCCTGAATTTGGAAAAGGAAAAGATTGCAGCAATTTTACACCTCCCGTTCAGTTACTGGATCCACATGCTGCAGCA
>JANXYS010000486.1 GCA_025355935.1 Chitinophagales bacterium
ATCGTTTCAAGCAATTTTGTAGGTTTCAAAAATATCACTTTAATAACTTCATAGACTTCAACGTAGTTAATCGTATGAGGAAGAGTCAAAATCTTTTCAGGTGCATCGAAGCTGATATTTACGGATATCTCGAAATTAGTACCAACTATCCCTTCCTCATCATGATAGCCATGATGCCCGAAAAAACGAAGATTATTTAATTGGATACTATTCATACAATATTTTTTAAGTAAAAAAATATTCCAGTATTATAACTGGAATAAAGGGAAAATTATTGTCTTAAATGTTCATGTTTGCATTTCCAAAATCATTAATGCAGACCGGCTTCTCCAAGGTAACGTTCTGCATCAAGCGCAGCCATACATCCGCTTCCGGCCGCAGTAATCGCTTGTCGATAAATCTTATCCTGTACATCTCCACTTGCAAAAACTCCCGTAATATTTGTTTTGCTGGTACCGGGAACAGTTTTAATATAACCTGCATCGTCCATCTCCAGGAAACCCTTAAAAATGTCGCTGTTAGGCTGGTGACCAATAGCAACGAAAAAAGCGCTTACGGGTATCTCAGTTTTGTCCTTGGTTTCGTTGTTAAGAATTCGCACCCCTTCCACTTTTTTTTCTCCAAGAACTTCATCCGTTTCGCTGTTCCAGTAGATCTTTATGTTAGAAGTTTTCAATACCCTTTCCTGCATAACCTTGCTGGCCCGCATTTCGCTTTTCCGAACTATCATGTGTACTACAGTACAAAGTTTTGAAAGGTATAACGCCTCTTCGGCAGCAGTATCTCCCGCGCCTACAATTGCCACTTCTTTTCCCTTAAAGAAAAAGCCATCACACACGGCACATGCACTCACGCCATAACCATTCAGGCGTTGTTCGCTTTCTATATTAAGCCATTTAGCCGAGGCTCCTGTACTGATAATAACAGAATCTGCTTCGATCCATTTCTCTTCATCTACTTCTACCTTTAGAGGGTGACTACTGAAGTCTACTTTGGTAGCAAGCCCGTAACGTATATCAGTTCCCATACGCGCGGCTTGTTTTTCAAAGTCAACCATCATTTCTGGGCCTTGTATACCCTCGGGGTAACCCGGATAATTTTCTACCTCGGTGGTAATTGTGAGCTGACCTCCGGGTTGTATTCCCTGGTACAGTAACGGTTTCAAATTGGCACGTGCAGCATAAATCGCAGCAGAATATCCGGCTGGTCCCGATCCAATTATTAGGCATTTTACTCTTTCGTTCACATTATTTTCCATCTTCTTTGTTTCTATTTCTGTATTTAGGTTTTAAATAATTATTTCGCAATGATGGTTCTGTACCGTGCGGCATACCCGCTAAAAACTCCTAATGCTCCATTGCTAATATTACCAATTACTTTATTAGGCTGCGCAAAGGGGTTGCCGATTCCCTGAAATGCAAATTCCCATGTAGACCAAAAGGTGTAAGCAGGTTTTTCAATATTACAAAACTTCATAGTTATGGTGTCGCCTTTATTAAAGAAATTGTTATCTCCTGAAGGCGGATCGTTCCTGTCGATACCTCTGAACAACTGAACTTCGAAAGTTGTCCCATCAATAACCTGATCATCAAAAACAGAATTCTCGCCAGGCAAAAAAGGATCACTGTTCACCTTTGTAAAATAACGTACATAATTTCCACGACCCGGCGGATCAGTTCCCCGGATCATTAATATCCGTTTGTTGCTATCTGGGTTTTGCGGAGCGGGTTTGGTCCAAACTGAGTCGAGCAACGCATTAAACCCGGGGATAAGTATGGTGGAGCTGTATTCCTTTTTTTCGGAAACAATTCTAAGGTTGTACCGCCGATTAACCTGACCCACAAATGCGGTAGCAGGGTCAGAGGGATCCAGAGAATAATAGAAAGCTGTAAATCCGGGAGCCAGCGGAACGGGGTATTCTTTTAGCTTATGGGTGACCATTCCATTTGACATAAACACATCGGCATTATGAACAAACGTTGAAGCAAGAATATCCGGACTGATTTTGCCAAAATAGGATAAGCTTTTTGTTAAAACAACTGTAGGCTCTTTCTCATTCTCGATCTGCGCATCAACAACAAGCAGGGGCTCGGCGGCATCGAGTTTAAAATTTATGTTTTTCTCGCAGGATATCACAATAAAGAAAAGAACTGCCAACAACCATCTATGCATATGTAAAATTAATTAAACTAACCTCGCAAAAACACAGCCAGTTGAATTTTTTCCAAATCCGTCAGGAGAAACATTACTAAGACCTGACAGGCTTGCATGCTTGCTGAATTTGCCCGGAGATTCAGTGCACGACGCACACTGGAGCTGCAAGCTCATTTTACTGTTACTCGCCTATGCTATGGCATTAAAAACCCGGTTGCTTAGGGCAACCGGGAATATAGATAGTTTTGAAATTAATTAACCTAAATAAGCTTTCAAGGCTCCGCTGTACCTTGCTTTTTGTAAACGCTTTATAGCTCGTTCCTTAATCTGCCTGATACGCTCCTTCGTAAGATCATACTTCTGACCTATTTGCTCAATCGTAACGCCATTTTCACCGTCCAGTCCGAAATATGCATTTACAATTTCAGCCTCTCGTGGTGAAAGCGATTTAAGAACCCGTCGAATTTCATTTTTTAATGAATCGTGCATTACGTCCTCATCAGTCTCGTCGCCGCCTTTTAATAAGTCACCCATGGCAACATCTTCAGCCTCGTGCACGGGTGCATCAAGGGAGGTGTGACGGGTATTACTCTGAAAAATATTATTAATTTCCGTTTCACTCATTTCAAGCAACTCTGCAAGCTCCTCAGTGGAAGGCTCTCTTTCATGTTCCTGCTCAAACGCCATGTATGCTTTATTGGCCTTGTTGTATGTTCCGATCTTGTTTTGCGGTAAACGAACAAGCCTACCCTGTTCAGCGAGAGCTTGTAAAATTGACTGCCGAATCCACCAAACGGCATAAGAAATAAATTTAAAACCCTTAGTTTCATCAAAACGCTGAGCAGCTTTTATCAATCCTAAGTTACCCTCGTTAATCAAATCACTTAAAGAAAGTCCCTGATGTTGGTATTGCTTTGCAACAGATACTACGAATCTCAAGTTAGCCTGAACGAGTTTATCAAGAGCACGCTGATCTCCCATTTTGATCTTTTGTGCTAAAATGGTCTCTTCCTCGGGTGTAATCATCGAAATTTTCGAAATCTCCTGCAGATATTTCTCAACAGCTTGCGAATCCCTGTTAGTTATCTGTGTAGCGATTTTAAGTTGCCTCATTGTTATCTTATAATATTAATTTCAGAATTTGTTCCCTAATTAGACAATTTTACCATGCAAAAGGTTGCACCACGGTGAAATAGCTAGAATCCACTAAAAATCGTTTGCAAAGGTAACATGTAATTGTTGAAATTCATAATGTTATTGAAATGGTTGAACAATTGGTGTACAAGTTCGTAGGTCACACAAATCATTCCATATCATCTTAAAGTTTCCGAATTGTGATATCCTTTTCCATCCGGGCTATTTACGCACGAAATACTATTGATTTAGATTAAGAATCTTGTTATTAATTATATTTGCTGGATGGCAATAATTGAACTCAGATCCGACACATTTACTAAACCGTCCGGTGGAATGATGGATGCTATGATGCATGCGAAGGTTGGCGACGATGTTTTTGGGGAAGATGAGAGTGTGAACGCACTGGAAAGCTTTTCAGCGAAAATATTTGGGATGGAGGCTGCAATTTTCTGTCCGAGCGGCACAATGACTAACCAGATTGCCATTAAATGCCACACCCAACCGGGCAATGAAGTGATTTGCGACGTGAATAGTCATGTATATATATACGAGGGCGGCGGCATTGCATTTAACAGCGGCTGCCAGGTGAAGCCGATAATTGGAAACAGGGGACGTATAACCGGAGAGGCAGTTAGTCAATGCATAAATCCTGACGATGTACACAAAGCAAGCACTAAACTTGTAGTATTAGAGAATACCTGTAACAGAGGAGGAGGTAGTTGCTATGAAATATCTGATATTGAAGAGATTAGAACCATTTGCGAAGATAATAACTTAGCTCTCCATCTGGATGGAGCGAGACTGTTTAATGCATTAGTTGCAAAAGGACAGAACGCTACGCAATATGCTGATAACTTTGATAGTATATCAATTTGCCTTAGTAAAGGTTTAGGAGCTCCCATTGGAAGTCTGCTCTTAGGATCACATACCCTGATTACTAAGTCCAGGCGCATTCGCAAGGTACTGGGAGGCGGTATGAGACAAGCGGGCTTCCTTGCTGCCGCGGGGTTGTTTGCCCTGGAAAATAATATTGAAAGGCTTTCCCAGGATCATGAACATGCCGCAGCCACGGCGTCAGCTCTGCTGAAAAAAGACTTTGTTGGTAAGATGCTACCTGTGGAG
>JANXYS010000491.1 GCA_025355935.1 Chitinophagales bacterium
TCCCTGAAAAACTCGTGTTTTCTAATAACACTTTTCAAACCATGCAGCCCAATGAGGTACTAACGCTACTATGCAATGGTGGCAAGGGTTTCAGCGATGGTAAAAAAGAAAAGAGCAGCGGTAATGCTGCTCAGTCCTGTGTGGTGACCGCGTTAGGATTCAAACCTAAAACCTTCTCATCCGTAGTGAGATGCTCTATTCAGTTGAGCTACGCAGCCATTTTCCCTTAAATCACAAGTGATTTTTTCGGAGGGCAAAGATAAGGGGAAATTCTTTAAATTTAATAATCTGCACTATAATTTCGGATCTGATCTTTAAAGTTTATAAGCCTTCAAGGAAACTGCTGTGTATATAATCTACCACATCCACAAGGCTCTTCTTCTCCTCAAAAACTTTCAGCTGCCTATCGGCTCCAGTGCCACGCTCCAGCATTTTATGCACGTGCGAGATGGCATGCTGGCTTCCAAGATGGGGGATCACATCATCACAAAAATCCATTAACTCATAAATTAAAACCCGGGTATTTACTTCCGCTTCTTTTCCGAAATCGATCATGCTGTTATCTATTCCGTAACGGCTTGCGCGCCATTTGTTTTCATTCATCAGTGCCCGCGAATAAATCATGTAATTCATATTCTGACTGCGTAACTTATAAAGCTTCGCGCAGACCGCCTGGAATAATCCTGCAATGGCAATCGTCTCCTGCACTGTAAGGGGAATGTCGCAAATCCTGAATTCGACTGTATTGAAAAAGGGATGAACACGAAGATCCCACCAAATTTTCTTTGCATTATCGATACAATTTGTTTTCACCAGGAGCTTGATGTAATTATCATATGCCTCAATACTTTCAAAAAAATCGGGAATGCCGGTGCGCGGAAATTTCTCAAACACTTTTGTACGAAACGACTTGTAGCCGGTTGTACGCCCTTCCCAGAAAGGAGAGTTAGTGCTCAGGGCAAAAATGTGAGGTAAAAAGTAACGGGCACTGTTCGCAATATGAATGGCCATCTCCCTTGTTTCCATCCCCACGTGAACATGCAGGCCGAAAATCAGGTTGCTCCTTGCTGCCTCCTGCAATTCATCAACAATCTGGTTATAGCGGACATGCTCTGTGATAAGCTGGCTTTCCCAATGACTGAATGGGTGTGTACCACTTGCGCCCACCCACAAACCAAGGCTTTCTGCAATGCCGCTGATTGTTTTTCTTAGAGTACTTACATCCATAAATGCTTCATCTACATCAGCACAGATATCTGTACCAACTTCAACTACGGCCTGGTGCATCTCCGCTTTTACTTTTTCTCTAAGAATTTTATGGCCTTCTTCTACAATCTTTTGCTCATGGCTTTTTAGTTCCCTTGTGCGGGGATCAAGCACCATATATTCCTCCTCTACGCCTAGCGTGAACTGTTTATATGAGATATGTGGCATAAAATATAAATTATAGTTTGGTATACGGCCCCGGTTGCTCGTCTATCGGTTTTACAAGAGGAATAAAATATTTGATCAAGTACTTTAGTATAATTTTTGATGATTAACGCTGCGTTTAACGTACTCGCCCCAGGTAAGATTATCTTCTCCCGGCTTGTTGGCCTGCGCCTTTTCTATCGCATAATTTGCGGATGTTTCAACCACCCACTCAAAATTTTCCGCACCAACGCTGGTCACTTCGGCATCTGGAGCAGGGTTACAAAAATCAATTGCATACGGTACACCATCACGCAGTGCCAATTCAACAGTATTAAAATCGTATCCAAGATACTGGCATATCCGAAGCACAATATCTTCCATTAATTTATAACGTTCGGCGCTGGGTTTGAAGTCGGCCACATACCGCAAGTGGTGCGGGTTGCGGGGTTCGTACGGCATAATGCGCACGTGTTTGCCCCCTATGCAGTAGCACCGGTAATATTCATCAAACTTAATTTCTTCCTGCAACATCATAACCAGCTGCCCTGTTTCGGCGTGTTTTTCAAAAAACTCATCCATGTTATTGAGCTGGTAAACACTCTTCCATCCACCACCTGCAAAAGGCTTCATGTACGCAGGGAAACCGATGTATTTAAATATACCTTCCCAATCGAGCGGGTAGGCGAGGTTTGCAAACGATTCAGCAGATGTATCAGCAGGTAAATCACGGCTTGGTAAGATAACCGTCTTCGGCACAGGTACACCTATTTTTGTTGCAAGGCAATTATTAAAAAACTTTTCATCAGCACTCCACCAAAAAGGATTATTAATTACAGTGGTTCCACAGAGGGCAGCATTTTTTAAATATGCCCTGTAGAACGGCACGTCCTGTGAAATACGATCGAAGATGACAGCATAATCTGTTGCTTCGCCCTGCATAACCTTATCAATGTTTACCGGTTCGGCAATTATCCCGTCTATCTTTTTACTGTTTACCCGTGCTACAAATGCTTCAGGAAAACTTCTTTCCTTGCCATGCAGCATGCCTATTTTCTTCATAATAACTTGTTTGATATAATGGAAATATGTCAGTTCGTATAACCAAATATATTTTTTTGAAGCCACAAAAAAAAATTATGTTTCACACGGATTATACTAATGCTAGTTCGGCCGGCATTCGCTAAATTTGCCGTCCATGGCTTTTAAAAATGCAAGGTCAGTTATCACAGAAAATCTTTCCCTTTATTCGGAATATTTAAAGAGGGATGTGAAGATTGATTGCTACATTCCCATCCTTCCCGGCAGTTCGCAGGAGATCAGTCTTCTGCTCATCAACGATGGCCAGGACCTTCCGAAAATGCCCTTTGACCAACTGCTTGACGATCTATATAATGCCAACAAAATTCAACCCCTTTTTTGTGTAGGTATTCATTGCTCTGCCGATCGTAAAAACGAATATGGAACTGCGAAAGTTCTTGACTACAAGGGCAGGGGAGCAAAGGCGATTTCCTATAATTTTTTTGTGATGCAGGAGCTAATGCCTTTTCTCCGAAAAACATATCATATCTATTCATTCAGGGAAAAAGGTTTCGCCGGATTTTCGTTGGGTGGATTAAGCGCTATGGACATGGTCTGGAACCATGCTGAAGAAT
>JANXYS010000218.1 GCA_025355935.1 Chitinophagales bacterium
ATCTATCAATTGCATATTGATATGCACTTTATCGTGTGACTTTTGCACACTGCCTTCCAGGAGCACATCTGCACCTATAGCTTCCCCGATTTCTTTCATTGACTTTTTAGTGTCTCTAAACTGAAGCATTGATGTGCGTGAAATGACATTAAGTGCCCCTATTTTAGAAAGCTGCGTCTGTATTTCATTGCAAATACCATCCGAAAAATATTCATCGTCCTTCAATATACTCAGGTTGGCAAAAGGAATCACTGCAATCGTTTTTGACCCCGGGTCATTAATATTTTCCGACCGATATTTCTTATATAAAACAGAGGTACTTATGGCTAAAAGGAGCACAATAGCAGCACTAATACCTATTTTTTTTACCAAAGACGCCTTGTTCAAAAACCGGGTTCCTTTTCCATATATCAATTGTTTCTTCGGAATCACTAAATTGTCGTTACTGATGGCAAAGATTTCCATTGGTACACTTACATTCTTCAATTCAAACTTTCCCATTAAAACAACTTCGATATCTTTTTGATTTTTTATTTCATCGTATACCTTCCCTGATATAAACACTGAACCCGGCGCGGCGAACGATTCCATTCTGGAAGCAATATTTACAGCATCACCCATAACATCAGCTTGCTGAAACAAAACATTTCCTGTATGAATACCGATTCGTACAGGAATATTTTTCGGAGTACGAAGTGCTTTTTGAATGTTAATAGCACACCATACGGCATCTACTGAATTTGTAAAAACGCTTAGTGATCCATCCCCCAAATCTTTAATGATCTTACCGTTATATTGTTTATGGAACTTATGCAGCACCTGTTTATACACGCTCTTCTTCTCCATCGCATTCGCTTCATCATTTTCCATCATTGAAGTAAAACCGAAGATATCCGTAAACATAACGGCAGCCAATTTTCTATATAAATCCTGTTGCATTTAGTTATAGTAGTTATAGTAAATATAGTTTTAATCTTCGCCCTTTCAAAGCGTTCCAAATCGCCGGCAACATGATGTACAGCGGACAGGTTTTCCGGCCAGGGGTGACTTTTTCCAACCAACCGTGGAACCGCGGCCTTATTGAAAAAATAAAGTTGAAGATCATAACTAAAAGCCGGAGAGAATATATGGAGAAGAAGATTATTGCTTAGACTAAGCTAATAGCGAACCTGCAGGAGTATAAACGCTGCGCCGATATGTTACAAATACGATGTTATCGGTGGGCGTTCCTCTTGTTCTTTGTTTACGTAATTAGACTTCGCTTAGCATCGTCCCACTCGTCATCTAAAATACTATAATAAGCTGCGCTTCTTGAAATTCCGTTTTCTTTTATTTTATCTTTCCGCAGAATTCCTTCAAATTGACCCCCAATTTTTTCTATTTCTTTTCTTGATCCTAAATTATCTGCGTCTGTTTTAATCTGTACACGTCCTTTTCCTAAGTAGTCAAAACAAAAGCTCAGTAATGATAATTTACATTCAAGGTTTACTTCTGTTCCCCAATATTGCCTTACAATCCAGGTCCAGCCGATTTCAAATTTTTTGTCAAATGGAGAAATTTCAAAAAATCGGCTTGAGCCAATAATTTTATTTCTCGTTTTATGATATATTACAAATGGATATTGATTTCCCTTCTCTCTTTCTGTCAAAGCAAAATTATAGGCCTTGTCAAAGGTTGCTCGTTTTGAACAGTCCACGGGAATTAGCTCCCAAAGCTTTTTGTCGGATGCTGCCAGATACAATTCTTCAATGTGTTCTTTTTCTAAAGGTAGCAGCTCTACAGTTTCACCTGCTAGAATTGTTGGGTGATCGATCCAGTTGTTTGGCATAATTATGTTGCTGATGTATAGCTTACAGTTAACAAAAGAGTTGTGCCAAATAGTGGGAGAAATTGCCAGCTTTGTCTGGAGGCCGAATTCCAGTTGTTATTTTTCGGCTATTACTACCCTGAATTTATTATTATAAACTACATTTCTTTTATGTTGTGTAAATGGTTGTATTGCTTTTGAAATTCTCTCATATACTTTTTGAAACCCACTATTTTCAATTGCTCTTGCTACGGGACCAGCAGACAATAATCCCCGTAACGCTGTATCAGTATCTGGATAATCCCATACTGAAGGCACATCGAAAGTGGTCATTTTACTAAAACCAACTTCTTCTAAAACTTTTTCCAGTAATCCATTTTCATTGAGTGCAAATGGACCCGGAGCGCCGGGTGGAGGTGGAGGCAAAAGGCTGATAAATGCATTTAAGTAAGTAGCTGCTTCACATTCTTCCTTGTTGCCCCAAATCATTGTAACTAATTTTCCAGCATCGGCCAAAACTCTCTTCGCTTCTACAAGTGCATTTTTATTCTTGGCAGCAAATTGAAATGATTTAATTACCGGGCTTGATGCAACTGCGGAATTTATTGAAGAAGCAAAAAGGAGATTGCCTGTTGGCAATTTTGTTTTCGGGGAATGTCGTAATACTGAAGCTTCTTTTGCATTTAATTTTCTAGGGCTTTTATTAATAATGCATAAAGTGCCTAAGTTGTATCCGCCTTTTGACTTCGATGGCGCCGACGCATAAAATTGTAATCCCATCACACCAGCAACCAAAGGATTAGAAAGAGTACGTGGATCTAGTTATTCCATTCCTGGTGACAATGATAAGGATTTAATTTCCTAATTGTTTTTAATATTCTCATAAGTCACCTTTAGGTGATGATAGCTGGGTT
>JANXYS010000515.1 GCA_025355935.1 Chitinophagales bacterium
CGCATCTGTCTCCCTTCTTCTGAATTATCAGGTCCTAATTTTAACCCGAGCTTAATTACAAATGAAAAGTACGCATCGTTATTATGTACATTTCCCCGCTGGTCGCCTGGTGACACCCTCTGATTCACGCCAGGGCTAAGAGAAGAAATTGTTTTATCATGTATCTTTCTTGCGATAGCGGCGTCGGAAGCCGACAGGTATTTATTGAAATATGCGGGGTCTATATATGTTGTACTCACGTCATCAATATAGTCGGTAAATGTTTTCCTGTATAGTAGTTCTGAAGCCAGTGTAACCTTGTTAGTAAGATCATATTTAATACCTCCGCCCATTGGAATATTAACCTGGGTTAATTTATATTCCTTAACGCCGGGATATTCTGGAAACCCTTGCCCTTCGGTGTGCAAAGGATGTAATTTATACCAGGTTCGGTTTCCGTTTGCGTCCGTAATCGAACCCTGGGGATCGAAATGAAAAAGACCGATACCTATAAAACCATATGGCTTAATTCGCGGCTCTTCATCTGCGTATTTGTTAAAGATCATCGTGGGTAATAATTCAATAGCTGTATAAGCTTCCCACATATTACTTTTGAAATCCAGGTTTCTTGCCTTACGATACAACTCGTCGGTCCCTTTTGTACTGATGAGGTTATCCTGACCTGCTATATAAGTGTATTGCGCTGCGAAACGTAAGCCGACCCATGGTGCAGGGTAGATGCTGATGAAGGCACCTTTCATAAGCCGGGTTAGTTCAAGATTTACATCCTTTACAAATGTTGATCCTTTACCCCTATTGCCTCCAAGATCACCTAAAAAGAATGTTGGGCCAAAATTTAATCCTGCTTCAATCTTAAATTTTTCGTTCCCGAGAACAACATGTTGCGCGTATATATTTTGGTGGAAAATGCTGCAGGAAAGTATCAGCATAGTGATAGCCACAGCTTTACGTAAAGATGGTCTCATCAGGAATAATTTTGTCTTTCTACAGAATTGGATAAATGTTGATGTTAATTACCAACTTCCATAAAAAACGCATCAAGGTCCTGAATATTGCCCCTGCCATTAATTATTTTGAATGAATCATCTCAATATGGGGGATGTCATCCTCCAGGTATGTGGGGCTGATTTGCCTGAAACCCAGGCTTTCATAGAACTTTATAAGGTAAAGCTGGGCACCAATCATAATGTCTGAAATATCGAACAGTCCATAAGTTCGTTTGATGGCTTCTTCCATCAGGAGTCGGCCTGTACCGCCCCCGCGGTTTGAAGCAACCGTTAGTACGCGGCCGATACTAGCCTGCTCAAAAGCAACTCCCGGGGGGATAATGCGAACATAGGCTACCGGCGTATTGTCTATAAACCCGCATAGGTGAAAACTCTGCTGGTCTTTATAATCAAGATCCTGGTACGGGCAGTTTTGCTCTACAACAAAGACTTCATTGCGCATGCGCAGAACATCATACAAAAATTTGGTATCCATTTCCTCAAAGGATTTGAGTTGCCATAAAATTTCATTCATAAGATTGTATTGTTCATTTTATACATCATTAGTCCTGCAATATCGCGAGATCTTTTCTTTGCAAGCTCCACTAGCGGGCCTTTAAATAATCGGTCCAGGGTTGCGTAAAACAAAGACAGCCATGAATCAAAATGTTCTTTTTTTAGTGGGTAGATGTTATTTAATTTGTAATGCACGTCCATGGCGTTTCGTTTGTACACCGGCTTGTCAAGAAGAATTGTTTCCCAAAAATCCACAATTAATGGAATATGATGATCCCAATCCAGCGGGACTATTTCCGTAAATATTATGCTAATAACCGGGTCACGCTTCACCTCGTCATAGAAGTTAGTAATCAGGCTTTCAATATCCAGCCTCGATTCAATATCTCTCCTAGTATCCATATTTATCTTTCCAGCGGTCTTTTAAAAATTTTCGTGTTTCGTCTTCGCGGGAGTTTCTTTGCGGTTTATAAAAGGAAATCCCGTCAAGTTCGTCGGGCAGAAAATTTTGCAGCACGAAGTTCTGGTCGTAGTTGTGCGCATATTTGTATTCTTTCCCGTAATCCATATTCTTCATCATTTTTGTGGGCGCGTTTCGCAGATGAAGCGGTACGGGAAGATCGCCCAGTTTAGTTACTGCCGCGATGGCGTCACCAATTGCCTGGTAGCTAGCATTGCTTTTAGTGGAAGTGGCCAAGTAGATGGCACATTGTGAAAGAATGATGCGGCTTTCGGGATACCCAATCATAGCAACAGCCTGGAAAGTACTGGTGGCAAGTAATAATGCATTAGGATTGGCATTCCCGATATCTTCACTGGCAAAAATTAGCATCCGCCGGGCAATAAACTTTACATCCTCCCCACCTTCAATCATCCTGGCCAGCCAGTATACCGCTCCATTAGGGTCGCTTCCACGCATACTTTTGATAAATGCAGAAATGATATCATAATGCTGTTCACCCTGTTTGTCATAAAGAGCGATGCGTTGCTGGGCTATGTCCATTACCTGCTCATTTGTGA
>JANXYS010000517.1 GCA_025355935.1 Chitinophagales bacterium
GTGCAGGGTATCTTTACCCGTAGCCTTGACATTGCCCTCCTCAATAACAGAATTGATATTGCCGTGCATTCGATGAAGGATGTGCCAACTCAACTTCCCCTGGGCATTCAACAGGCAGCCGTCATCAGGCGCGGAAACTACCGCGACCTCTTAGTATTGAATTCGGCCCATGAACTAAACGATGCTGAATTTGTTCCTTCCCTGCTGGATGAAAATATACAATCTTTCACAGCAATGCCGGCAGCGATAGCTACGAGTAGTATCCGACGCAAATCCCAATGGCTTCACCGTTATCCCGAATCGGTAATCGATAACATCCGGGGCAATGTAAATACGCGGCTCCTCAAATTGCAATCAAGCAGTTGGAATGGGGCCATCTTCGCAGCTGCGGGTCTGGAAAGGATAAATAAACGTCCCGCAAACTCTTATGAACTAAACTGGATGCTTCCTGCCCCGGCTCAGGGGGCCATCATGATTGCAGCAAGGGTACATGACGATGAAGTGTTGAATGCTTGCGAAAAACTGAATGACCATGCGACCGCGGTTTGCACAAAAGTTGAAAGAGACTTTCTCCGGAAACTATTGGGAGGATGTTCAACACCGATTAGTGCTCTGGCTGAAATTACCGGAGAGGAACTGCACTTCAGGGGCAATATTTTTTCTCTCGATGGCCGCCAGGCAGCATTTGTAGAACGCAGCATAGCTGTTTCAGATGTTGCGGATCTGGGTAGCCTGCTGGCTCAGGAAATATTAGATAATGGCGGTAGCAGTATTGCGCAAAGCATCACAGATGGAAAATCAAATTAAAATATTGTGCACGCGGGGGATAAGCACCGCGCTCATCGACGAAGCCAGGCTAAAAAATATCCAGGTTGATGTTGTGCCGTTCATCACCACCGAGCCTATTGAGAACATTGAAGTTCAACAGGAGATTGAAAATGCACTGCTCCTCTCCGCAACGATTGTATTTACCAGTATGAATGCCGTAGAGGCTGTAGCGGTTTTTTTACAGGATGCAATTCCCAACTGGCGGATATATTGTATCGGCAACACCACCCGGGAACTGGTAGTTAAATATTTCGGCGAACATTCAGTAGCAGGTTTTGCGCAGGACGCCGTTGATCTTGCTAACCTGCTGGTGTTGGAAGAAGAAGAGCTAGAGGAAGTGATTTTTTTCTGCGGTAACCAGCGCCGGCCTGAGCTTCCCGGCATACTGGAAGCACATAATAAGAGCGTGCAGGAAATTATTGTTTACGAAACAATTGCGTTACCCCAAAAGATTCACCCCTTTTATCATGGCATCCTGTTCTTTAGTCCGAGTGCGGTTGAGAGCTTTTTTACCTTAAATAAAGCCACAGAAGGAACTATTTTTTTTGCCATCGGTAAAACAACTGCCGCGGCCATCAAAAGCTTTTGTAACAACAAGATTATGATTGGCGACCAGCCCGGAAAAGAAAATTTGGTGGAAACCATGTTGGAATATTTTACTTAATATTTTATTTATATCAGAATTACTTAATTCACTTTATGCTTCAAAACGATTTATTATTAAGGGCTTTGAGAGGAGAGAAAACGGAACGCATTCCGGTTTGGATGATGCGCCAGGCCGGAAGATACCTTCCGGATTACCTGAAACTTAAAGCTAAGTATGATTTCTTCACCCGCGTACAAACGCCCGAACTTGCCACTGCTATTACACTACAGCCTGTCGACCAGGTAGGGGTTGATGCCGCGATTATTTTCTCTGACATCCTGGTAATACCCCAGGCGATGGGAAAAGAAGTGTTGATGGAAGAAGGAAAAGGACCCTCGTTACCCTCGGTTATTCAAACCCAAAAAGATGTTGATGCGCTGCGAACAGATGGTGTTGATGAGAGTCTTAAATATGTAATGGATGCGCTGAGCCTCACAAAAAGAGAGCTCAATGGGCGGGTTCCTCTAATAGGTTTTGCAGGTGCCCCATGGACAATACTTTGCTATATGGTGGAAGGAAAGGGAAGCAAAACCTGGGATAAGGCAAAGCAATTCGCTTACACGCAACCGTTGGTAGCGCACAGCCTGCTTCAGAAAATTACTGACATTACAATTGCATATCTTAAAGCACAGGTTAAAGCGGGTGTAGATACCGTACAGGTGTTTGACAGTTGGGCAGGCTCACTTAGTCCGGCAGATTTTAAGCTATACGCCCAGCCTTATTTATTACAGATAGCTGATGCACTGAAGGATGATGCGCCCGTGATCCTGTTTCCGAAAGGAAGCTGGTACGCCTTAAAAGAGTTAAGCGAAAGCAGCGCTTCAGGTTTAGGAATCGACTGGTGCATATCGCCGCAGGTGGCCCGGGAATTAACGGGTAATAAAATTACCTTACAGGGCAATTTTGATCCTTCGAGGTTGCTGGCGCCGATACCCGAAATTCGCAGGGCGGTGAAGGAGATGATTGACGGCTTCGGTCCGGGCAGGTACATCGCTAACCTTGGCCACGGTATAATGCCGAATGTGCCGGTTGAACACGCAAAAGCATTTGTAGAGGCGGTAAAAGAATTTGGGTTAATCAATTAGTATGGTTAAACGAAACCGTCAAAATAAGTAAAAGTGAATATCAAAGAGAACTGGATATTATTTATTGAAAAACTGCAGGATGATATCTGTCATGCCCTTGAACAGGCAGATGGCAAGGCAGCTTTTAAAGAAGATAAATGGGAACGTGAGGAAGGGGGAGGGGGCACAACCCGCGTTATATCGAATGGAAATATTTTCGAAAAGGGCGGCGTTAATACCTCGGTAGTTTTCGGAAAAGTTACTGAACCGATGCGCTTACAACTAGGTATCAACGCAAGTACCTGGTTTGCCTGCGGCATGAGCATTGTACTTCATCCCGCTAACCCAATGGTGCCAACCGTGCACTGCAACTACCGGATGTTTGAATTGTACAATGAGTCTGGAACGCTTACGGAGCGTTGGTTTGGCGGCGGTACCGACCTAACGCCGTATTATCTTTTTGAAGAAGACGCCATTCATTTTCACCAGGTACATAAAGACGCCTGCGATGCCTACGACCGCTCCTTTTACCCGGAGTTTAAAACTAACTGCGACAATTATTTTGTAAATACCCATCGGAACAA
>JANXYS010000540.1 GCA_025355935.1 Chitinophagales bacterium
TCGCTGTTTAGAAGTTAATTTATATTTATTCTTCGTAAAATACTAAAAGAGCCTTTCTCACCGAAAGGCTCTTTGTTATATCATAGAAAACCGGTTTAAATATTTGCCGGTGTTGCGGGTGGTGGTGGGGGGGGTGGCGGAGGTGGAATATTGTACTTCTCTTCATAGTAAGCCTTATGAGCATTCCACTCTTTAAGTTTAACCGTCTCTTTTTTACCATTTGTAATGATGGTTACCAGGCCATTGTTTCCGGTTCCGGTAATCCGCACTTCTGTGTGATCATTTTGCCCAGACACAGAATTTTTCATTTCAAAAGGAGGGGAGGGCGGCTCCGGCGGAGCGGGTGGCGGGGGAGGCAGTACAGCGGCTGTAACTGAGGGCGGCTGCGGCGGCGGTGGCGGAGCGAGTTCCCTTTGTTGCGCGGTTGCATACATTCCCGTTAATGCGAAACAAAGAGATGTGATGAGATTTTTTCTTTTCATAATTGATGATTTTTAATAAGATGCGAGCTTTCCTATTATCCATAACAATTCTAAAAAATGTACGAATCTCCTTCACATAAATGCTACACATGAAAAAAACAAAAGAAAGTAAGAATATTCGATTTTTGGCTGATAGCGGTAAAAAAAATCCCCCGCGTTAAGCGTGGGATTGGCAGTTTGGTTTGGTAAACAAGTTGTTTATTTGAACCGGAGAATCGAGATAAAAGCTATCATCCTAATTTAATGATCCGTTCAAACTGTTAGGGTTTTAATTCAGTGAGGCAAGCAGCGCAATACTTCTTAAAGACAACCATCTGTAAGAAATTGCTGCATTTGCACTGATAATTTTTTTAGCCTTACTTTAAAAACCTTAAATACAAGCTTATATATTAAATTGCAGCAATTTTAAACCTGATGTGGAGTATTTGTAAAAAGGAGTTAACCCAGTTTTTTAGCAACCTTACTGGTTATATTGCCATTATACTGTTCCTGGTTACAAATGGAATATTCCTATTTATATTGAATGAAAGCAGCATCCTCGAATATGGATACGCTTCCCTCGATAAATTCTTTGAACTGGCTCCCTGGGTTTTACTTTTTTTAGTTCCCGCCATCAGTATGCGTTCTTTCTCTGATGAGTTCAAATCGGGGACGTTTGAGACCCTCCGCACCCGCCCTCTAACTAACCTGCAAATTGTGCTTGGGAAGTATGCAGCCCTTCTAATCGTTATACTCTTTGTAATTACACCCACGTTCCTTTATATCATCACAATAAAAGCACTTAGTGCATCAGGTTCTATTGATGCAAGCGGTATAGCAGCAAGTTACCTTGGACTATTTTTGCTGGCCGCGGTTTTTGCAGCAGTTAGTTTATGTTGCGGAAGTTTTACCAGCAATGCTGTTGTATCGTTCCTGGTAAGTGTGTTTGTCTGCATTATCCTGTATTTTGGTTTCAGTGCTATCAGCAAATTACCGACCCTGCAAGGAAACGCGGACTACTATATTGAAAAACTCGGGATTGACTTTCACTACCATAGTATTAGTCGGGCGGTAGTAGATACCCGCGACCTGGTATATTTTTTTAGCCTCATATTTCTATCATTGGCCGTGTCGGTTAAAAATCTGGAAAAAAGATAAATGGATTTTAATAGAATATATAAAAGTAAGGCCTGGCTTGTCATTTTAGTGCTAGTGCTTTTTGCCACCAACTGGATAGCATCTATATGGCATACCAGGCTAGATCTAACGGCCGAAAAGCGGTTTACGCTAAGCAATTCTACAAAAAAATTATTACGACATTTAAAAGAGCCTGTTCTGATTGATGTTTTCTTGAAGGGCGACTACCCAAGCGGGTTTAAAAAACTTGCAGCTTCCACGGCAGACGTGCTGCAAGAGTTTCGTGAAGTGGCAGGAAACAAATTATCGTATCACTTTATATCCCCCGAAGATCTTTTCCCTGGAACTGATGTTAAATACGGGGATACCCTTTCGTCTATGGGTTTGTTTCCAATAAACCTCACCTCACAGGTGAAGGAAGGGCAACAGCAACAATATGTTTACCCCGTAGGTTTGATACATGTGAAAGACCAGGTGTTGCCGGTTCAATTATATAAAGGAAAGACACCTCTGATCAACTACACAGAGCTTAACAGCGCTGAAGCACTGCTCGAATATAATATTGCTGACGCCATTTCCAAAGCATCACGCGAAACCAAACCAATGGTAGGCTATGCTATTGGCAATGGCGAGCCAACCCAGTTAAGTACTTACGACCTGGTGGAAAATGTGTTGAAACCTAACTACCAGCTTTTCACTTTTGATCCAAATACGCAGCCGGTTATTCCCGCAGAGTTCCAGGCATTGCTCGTTGTAAAGCCTACTATGGGTTTCAGCGAGGAAGCTAAATTAAAGCTTGATCAATATGTTATGCACGGGGGCAAA
>JANXYS010000224.1 GCA_025355935.1 Chitinophagales bacterium
CACCCAGCGGATCCGCTTGACCAACTTTTGTTCGTTGGTCGCTTCAGCATTTATAAACCATAGTAGTTTTCTCTATCGCTATACTCTTTGAGGGGACAAACACGGAGAAATAATGATATACTAACGCCAAGTATACACGCATTCCGCCGTCTAAATTATGACCAACAGCGATTCGCTTCGATTAATTTTATAATCATCTATCTTTTAAGCATTACCAACGGACAGGACCAGCAATGAATTCCCCGTAACTTTGCAAATGCAGAACGTTGTATGCAATGGTAAATCGACACACCCTAATATTTAAAGTTTGAAATGAAATACCTTTCACTGCTCTTATTGCTTTTTGTCGGACACCTGTACGTCATGCATAAAATCAATTCCCCATTCATAGTTTTCCCTTATCGGGATAAAAGCAGGATTGGCTTTTGTTTGCAGCCTTCTCTTCGTTGGCTTGACGTACAATGCATAACCCTGTTGTTCGTACACACGTCTTATTCTGCTACTGCTGTAATTTGGATGAGTTCGCTGAATCATTGCTATTACTTTTTTCCGGCCTCGCCTTCTCGTTCCGGTAAGTGGCCGACAAATAAGAGCGCTAAACATTATAGACCCCTTCAACCGGGTCTGCAAAGGAATGTTTATAAATTATTCTATGCCTTCTAAGCGGGTAATAGAACTACTGGAAATAGCAATTGAATGTCATGGAAGACCTGCGTTTATAAGAACTGACAATGGCCCGGAATTTATTGCCAAAAGATTTCAGCTGTGGATGAAGAAAAATGGGATTAAGTGGGCAAACATTCGTAAAGGCAACCCGCAAGAGAATTGTTTTATTGAGAGATTTAACCGCACCGCCAGGGAAGATTTATTTGATTCTAATATCTTCTTGAGCTTAGAAGATGCCAACGAAAAAGCAGTAGAATTTAAAGAAGAATACAACACGATAAGGCCACATGAATCATTAAACAACAAAACGCCTCTTGAATATGCAGCATAGGTTTTTTAAAGGCATTCTCCCTCCAAAATATATAGAGCAGATGCAAAACGCACCTGCTTTAATCCCTATTTCGTCGGGTGAATCTATTCCTAGTGAGTTGCTCCTCAGCAGAGCTCACTCCCGCTTCGATTCAATAGCAAATTTCGAAACACTAAACTATATTTACAAACTGTTGAGAAAAGCAGCCACTTTCACCATGAAGGAAAGGCGAGGTCAACATGAATTAACTGCTCGTTCCAGTGAGATCTCAAATCCCTTTAGGGATGATATATCGGTAGAAACCGCAGCCCACCGTGAGTTCTAAGTCCCGCCAGGGACGACATATCGGTAAAAAACAATCACCCGGCCCCATGCTGCACCGCGATGCCCTCCCAAAAAAATTCCATGTTTTATTATTCCTGCACTTGCTTTTGCAAATCCGCAGCTGATAATTCTATGTCTATACGCGGACGGATACACGACCAGGGTAAAACCTGTAGCAAGAGTCATGTGACGTCCGCGTGCTTATGGCTGTGAGCAACGATTACAAATCAGGCAAATACAAGCAGCCGATTATTGACAGAATGCCTTACGGTGCGAAAAATATCATGATAAAAGACCCTGATGGAAACGAAATACACGTTATAGAAGCAATGCCTGCAAACCGTAGCACGAACCGCTAACGTGGAATTTTATGCAAGTTGGGCTTGACAAACAAGCTACAACAAATTGCAAAGCCTCTCAGCGGTTCGGACTGATCAAACATCGCTGACCTTTTGTACTTAACTTCATCAAAATATTTTCAATCAGCGGCCGCCCAGGCAGACGGAATGCTAATTCCCAGCCTGCATATGGCCCTGACCGTTGTATGCCATTCAAGTAAACATCCTACTAACATTCAAGTTAAGACCAAAATTATGAGACAAATTATAATAGCAACGTTACTTACAATTTCAAGCACTTCATTTGGACAGAAACCTGAATGGATACCTTTTAATTGGGAAGGAGACAGCGTTTCAGGCAAATACTTTGACAAACTTGCAATTACTGTCCCAGTGTCATTAGACAATCTGCC
>JANXYS010000043.1 GCA_025355935.1 Chitinophagales bacterium
TAGAACGCCAAAACCCAGTACAAGAACTAAAATGATTTTTTTCACGATGATTGTTTTTTTGAATAAAATGGTCAGAAAATATTATGCCATACTATATAGTGAAATAATAAGACGAGTAAAATTATATACTATCTTTTTCTTTGATGCAATCTTAACAGTTGATTCACGTTCGCAGCAGGTCCACATCTTAGTACTTGCTTTATATAAATATGATGCATCTTTGACAGAAAAAGATGGCCATTGAAATTGTACCTTTCTCACGATTTTCTTACAATTACGCCCGTGATCTGAATTATGAGTGGTTAATGAAATTTTTCACCATCGAGCCTAATGATCGTGTCCAATTAGAAAACCCACTCCAGGAGATTATAGGTCGCGGAGGCCATATTTTTTATGCATTGTACGATAGTGAAGTGGCGGGAACATTCTCACTACTTCCGGCAGGGATTAACACTTTTGAACTCGGTAAGATGGCTACTACTGAAAGATTTAAAGGACTAGGAATTGGAACCAGGATGTTGGAGTTTGCGATAGAAAAATCGAAAGAACTCAGGGCAACCACCCTCATTTTATTTTCAAACACAAGGCTGCTACCCGCTATTCATCTCTATAAAAAATTCGGGTTTTATGAGGTCCCGCTCGAGCACTCTCATTATCTTCGGTCGGACATCAAGATGGAAAAAATGCTTAACATCCCATGAAAGTTGAGGCTGTATTTTTGTCGTTCAATAGTTGTGCCTTCAGGCTTTCGAGGCCGTCAAATTTGACCTCGTCACGAATTCTTTTACGCAGCGTTATCCTCAACTCCTCGCCATAAATCATATCATCAAAGTTAAAGATATTAACTTCTATCGTTCTTTTTGTGCCGTCTACTGTTGGACGAACACCTATGTTCATCATCCCTTTAAGCTTGCCCAATGAATTGTTGCTTTTCATAAGCTCAACTTCTACAGCGTAGACGCCATTTGCAGGGATGAGTTTCTGCAAATCATCAACCCGGAGGTTAGCTGTAGGATAACCAATTGTTCTGCCAAGCTTATTTCCCTCTATCACGGTTCCGCTGAAGAAATAATTGTACCCCAGGTACATCGAAGCGATTTCAATTTCGCCTATAAGTAACGCGGTTCTCACTTTAGTTGAACTTATAATGAGGTCTTCAAGTAGCTTTTCCGGAATCTCTTTCACCCTGAAATCATAACGTTCAGCTTCTTGTTCCAGTAGTCTGAAATCACCAGCCCTGTCGCGCCCGAAACGATGATCGTACCCAATAATAATTGTATGCGGATGAAATTTATCTACAAGAAAATCTTTTATATAATTCATCGCGGGTTGTTCTGAAAAGCCTTTATCGAAAGGAACTACCACAACGTGCTCGATACCTTTCGCCCGCAGTAACTCATATTTTTCGCGCTGGGTTGACAGAATATAAAGGGGATTCTTGTTGCTGTGAACGATTTGTTTTGGATGCGGGTAAAAGGTGATTAAAACCGCGGTGCCGTTCACATCGCGGGCCTCGGTAAGAAGCTGGGTAATTATTTTAGAATGCCCGAGGTGCACACCATCGAAAGTACCGATGGTAATTACAGCATTCTTAAAGTCCGGTAACTCATTGATATTTGTGTATACCCGCATAAATTAGGTGCAAATCTAACGGATAATTTAATAATGAATAATGGCTAATTGCGTTGTAAATTGCGTTCCAACTTTCATACGAATCAAATGTCGTTATACAATAAACGCGGAGTTTCTGCGCAAAAGGAAGAAGTCCACGCGGCAGTAAAAAATCTCGACCAGGGAATATTTCCCAATGCTTTTTGTAAAGTGTATCCTGATTATCTTGGTAATGATCCCGAATTTGTTAACGTGATGCATGCTGACGGCGCCGGTACTAAAAGTATCCTGGCTTATCTGTACTGGAAGGAAACCGGCGACATCAGTATCTGGAAGGGTATTGCCCAGGATGCCGTAGTCATGAATCTAGATGACCTTCTTTGCATTGGCGTCTATGATAATATCGTCTTCAACAGCACAATTGATCGGAATAAACATTTAATTACTGGCGAGGTATTGGAACAAATCATAAGCGGCACACAATCTCTCTTTGATACTTTAAAAACGGCAGGAGTCACGATTCATTATCTCGGAGGCGAAACGGCAGATGTTGGCGATGTTGTTAGAACGGTTGCGGTCAATGGCACAATGACCGCACGATGGCCTAAGAAAGAGATCATCAGCAATGATAAAATCGTAGCCGGAGACGTGATTGTTGGTTTTGCGAGTTACGGGCAAGCCAGTTACGAAGCCGAATATAATAGCGGGTTAGGAAGTAATGGTTTAACAAGTGCAAGGCATGATGTGCTGTCGAAATTTTATGCCGAAAACTTTAAAGAAAGTTTTGATAATAACCTTCCGGAGGAAGTAGTATATATTGGTAAAAACCGCCTGACTGACGAAGTTAATATCGATGGAACTGACATCTCGATCGGTAAACTTATCCTTAGCCCTACCCGTACTTACGCACCTGTATTAAAAGACTTACTTAGCAAGCATTTCGATAAAATCCATGGACTTATACATTGTAGTGGTGGAGGTCAAACCAAATGCATGAAATACCTACCGGGCAATTTCCGGGTAATTAAGGATAATCTTTTTGCTGTCCCGCCAATTTTTGACCTTATTCGTCAAAACAGTGGAAGCAGTCTGCGGGAAATGTACGAAGTGTTCAACATGGGGTGCAGGATGGAAATCTATTGTTCGCCTGATCATGCAAGTATAATGATCGATGCTGCAGAAGGGTTTAACATTGATGCACAGGTTATCGGTAGGGTTGAGGCATCTGATAAAAAACAGCTGATCATTATAACAGCGGAGGAAAAAATTATTTACTAACAAAAAACGGTCGGGTATTATACAGTCACACTTTAGTGCTCTACCGGAAAGAAAAAAATATCTGAAGAAAATGATGCAACAAAATTAAAATTTTTGCTTAGGGCGCGAGGAGTAAATTATTTTACTCGTTGAAATGGAAACATTTAATTTTGCCAAGGGCCATAAACCTAATAAGATAAATCATAACTTAAGTCAATGTCGCAATCTATCATAGAACTCACTAACGTTAATATTTACCAGGGTCAAAGCCTGATTTTGTCGGATGTAAATATTTCAGTTGGTAAAGGGGAATTCGTATACCTAGTTGGCAAGACCGGCACCGGTAAAAGCAGCTTATTAAAAACTTTATACGGTGATCTCGAGTTTCGGGAGGGGGAGGGCTGGGTTGCCGGGCACAACCTGAAAGAACTCACATGGAAAACGGTTCCATTTCTTCGCAGAAACCTCGGAGTTGTATTCCAGGATTTTCAATTACTCACTGATCGGGATGTAAATGAAAATTTGAAGTTCGTTTTGAAAGCTACTGGTTGGAAAGACGAAAAGCTTATGGATGATAAAATTGGCGACGTGCTGGATAAAGTAAACCTGAAAACTAAGGGATTTAAAATGCCGTTTGAATTAAGTGGCGGGGAACAACAGCGTATCGATGTAGCACGGGCGCTTCTAAATTCTCCAAAACTTATCCTTGCCGATGAGCCGACCGGTAATCTTGACCCCGAAACAAGTGATGAGATCATGCAATTACTATTTAATATCTGCAAAGACTACAATACAACAATCGTTATGGCCACACACGATTATATGGTAATCAATAAATTTCCAGCGAGAACCATTAAAACTGAACATGGCAAAGTCATTG
>JANXYS010000055.1 GCA_025355935.1 Chitinophagales bacterium
ATAAGCCGGTTTTTTCTGTGCTTCACAATGGCTCAGGGTAGTTATGCTTACTACCAGCATTATCATAAATTTGCTAAACATTACATTTTTCATATTAATACGAATGAGAATTAAAAATTGGGTTTAAAGAATGCGGAGGCGCCCGTAGACTTGTCCATCTCAGGGCTGATAACCATACCAGCGACATAATTTTTGCCGGTAATATATTTATCAACATAGCGCTTGATGTCTGATTTTGTAACCTTCATATAATTATCAATTATATCAGTTCCAAACTCGAAGCTGGCGCTGCACCAGAAATAAGAAAGCTGGGAAGGCAGGCTCGATGGCTTTTCCTGTTGCCGGAGATTATTCCTGCGTAATACTTGTTTGGCGGTCTCCATTTCCTCATCCGTAATGTAATTTGGATCACCCCACATCTTTACCTGTTTCGCAATTTCCTCATAGCATTCCTTTAGCTTGTGAGGGTTTGGCAACGTATAAACAACGATTGGACCTACATATTTCTCGGTTTGATATTGAACACTAGCAAATGTAGTCAGGCCCTTGTCTACCAGTGCCTGCTGCCATTTTGAAGAATTTAAACCAAGCGCAGTATTAAATACATCTGCTGCAAGCGTAGCTGCAGAGTCGGTGCGGGTATCAGGCCCCTGCCAGATGTACAACAGATTGGGCGTTTGTGCAATGGTGGATTGCTTAACAAAATAATCTGTGGATACAAGTGGTTTAAATTCAGGGATGGGGTACTTCTCATGCGGATTAAAGCCGCTGTTTGCCCAGTCGCCGTAAATTTTCTCGGCAAGTGCGAATGCAGTTTTATGCTTTACATCTCCACAAATCGTAAGCAATGAATTATTGGGGAAATAGTACTTATCTTTTATAATCATCATTTTTGCGGGGGTCGCAGTATTAATGATGTTATGATCTCCTATAGGATTCTTTCTTGTAAAAAGATCACCCCATACTTTTTTGCCGGCCGCGTCAAACAACAAAAATTGCGGGTCACTCTCGGCGCGCTGAAACTCGCCATCTACGACCGGTCGCTCTTTAGCCATATCCTCAGGCCTATAAATCGGGAACCTGATGGCCGCATTCATAAACTTAAGCCCGGCGTCAAGACTATCCTTATCAAAGGTGAAGAAATAATTTACTCTTTCATCGCCTGTTGTGCCATTCCATACTGCACCAAGTTGCTGAGTACGTTTGAGAAACTTCTCCTGATCGGGGTAATCTTTGTTTGCCTTGAAGAACATGTGTTCGAACAAATGACTTAAGCCGCTATACTCAGGGCCTTCTGTATAAGCGCCATTTTTCACGGCAATCTCTATCGTAGCCAGGGGGACCTTGTTATTTTCAATAACTACTACTTCAAGTCCATTACTTAATTTTTTCCAATAATAATCTTTTGGAAGCCTTGGCTGGGCTATAGCAACAGACAGCAATAAAGTAAGAAAAAAGGTGATTTTTAGTCTTCTCATATAATAGTTTTAGGGACTCTTAAAATACAATTAAAAGTTCCAAAAGCAAACCTTATGAGGTTTATTTAATTATGATATTACTCCCCGGCATTTGCATATGCTTGTTCAACCTCCCTAATATGGGCAGCTTTAGTGTTAAACCCTGGCCCGCCAAGAATAACGAGGGCGAGCAAAGCACAACCGGCCATTATTGCGGTCAGAGGCAGCGCTGTTTTCGCGTTCGAAAAACCTACAAGGGCTGACGCTAAAGCACCAAAACCCATTTGCAGTGCTCCCATTAAAGCAGAAGCACTTCCTGCATTTTTAGTAAAAGGTGCCATTGACAGGGCGGATGAATTTGGAAAAGTAAAACCCTGGCAACTAAGGAATATTGACATCAGCGCAATAGTACTGTATAAATGTAACCGGCCTAATAAAGTTCCCAAAAAAAGTAATATTCCAATCGAAGTTTGCACTGCCAGGGTTACGATGCTAATTTGAGCGCTGGTATATTTCCGCAGCAAAAAATTGTTCAATTGACTGCACGTGATTAAGCCTGACGCAATGATTGAAAAAATAATTCCATATTGTTGAGCAGTGGTTCCAAACAAGTTCATAAAGACAAAGGGCGAGCCGGAGAGGTATGCAAAAAGGCCAGCGGAAGACAATGCTCCCGTTAACGCATAAACGCGAAATTGACGGATTTTTAACACCTGGTAAAACTTCTTTAAAATAGGTGCTGGCTTCAACGAATACTGTGTATCGGGCTGTTTACTTTCCGGCAGAAAAAAAATAACTGCCAGCAGAATAAGTATCGTGATAATTAACAAGGTAATAAAAACACTATGCCATCCAAAATGAGCAATCAAGTAACTTCCCGCGCTGGGTGCAAGTATAGGCGATACCCCGAGGATAAGGATCATTAATGAAAAAATCTTCGCATTTTCTTCAACCGGAAAAAGGTCTCGTATAATTGCTCTGGGTGCCACCATGCCTACACAACCACCGAGCGCCTGGAAAAAACGCATAATGATGAGCATTTCAACTGTTTTTGAAAGAATACAGCCAATCGATGCCAACAAATAGATAAGTAAACCAACGCACAATGGTATTTTCCGACCAAATCGGTCGAGCAAGGGGCCGCAAATGATCTGGCCAACACAAACGCCTATGAAAAAACTCGCGAGGGAGTATGCAACCATGTCTACTGATACAGCGAGATCTTTAGCAATCGCTGGAAAACCGGGGAGAAACATATCGATGGAAAACGGTCCTATCGCAGATAGTAGACCTAAAATTAATATTATAAGTGACCTGTTCTTCTGGTTCATACTTTAATATGATTTTTGCAAACCGGTCGATGGCTTACAAATAAAAAGTTCCTCTTAACAATAGCAGGGTATAGATCGGGTAAAACCATTGGAAAATATGCCCAGCTCACAAAAAAGGATAAAACAAAAGGTAAATTTCATGCGTACTACGATTTTAAAATTGAAGGAATGTTAAGATGATAGAAAATGGTCAACCCTGCAAATCTAAATAAATAATGAAATGGCTTACTTATTTATGAACTGTTCCAGGGCGGCCATATATTTTCCAGGTTCCTGGATATGAGGTATATGCCCTACCCCCGCAAGTTCCACCAACCGGCTACCCGGAATTCTGAATTGTGTTTGCCTGCCCATTATTTGATATTGCCCATGAACATTCTGTGTTGCTTCATTAAGCTGATCTTTTCCTACAATCGTTCTGTCAGCGGTTCCAATAATCAGCAAGGTTGGCACTTTAATCTGATTAAATTCGTATACCACGGGCTGCTCAAAAATCATCTGGTAGGTAATTGCATTACAGAAGGCGATACTTTGAAAACCCGGCGAATTCAAATCAGCCGCCTGGGCGGAAACATATTGCTCGTACTCCGGCTTCCAGACCGGGTAATACGATTGCTGGTATTTTTTATAAGATTCGAAAGTCGCCGATTTTTCTCTGGCAAGCAGTTCCTGAAGGGGCCGCCACGGAACAAACGTTGCATAGTCTTCCAACCCGATGGGATTTTCAAGTACCAGTTGAGTAACAGTTCCAGGGTACATCAACGTAAAACGTGTAGCTAGCATACCACCCATAGAATGTCCTATTACCACTGTTTTGTTAATGCCCAGGCTATCCAGCAGGAGGTGGGTAAAATTTGCGAGAAGGAAAAAACTATAATGCAGGTTCGGATGGTCCGATTTTCCCCAGCCCACCTGGTCTGGAACGATCACCCGGTAACCCTTGTCAACCAGAAACGAAATAATGTTTTTCCAGTAATATCCGTTGAAGTTTTTTCCGTGGAGTAATACAATGTTCTTCCCGGTCGCTACAGCAGGTGCGATATCCATGTAAGCCATCTTTACTTGCTGGCCTTCGGCCTGAAGTGAAAAAAAGTTTACCGGGTATGGGTATTTCACCTGCGCCTGTGCGGCTAACCCAAGCAGGATAACGTTGAGTGAAAGGATAATTATTTTCATACGCATCATGGCCTAAGAATTATGCCAGAGCCATCAATACCAGGAGCAGTTATTCACCCATGCCGTCACCATCTGCAGTTTTGCTGCTGCCTGCAACCATGTATGTAATGGATGTTAATTCTTCGGTTGTAAAGTAACGCCACTTCCCCGTTGGCAGGCCTGTGAGGGTAATATTCATGATGCGCACGCGTTTCAATGATGTAACCCGGTAATCGAGTGCTTCGCACATCCGCCTTATCTGCCGGTTTAGGCCCTGTGTTAAAATTATTTTAAACCAGTTATCGCCCTCCTGTTTCACAAAACATGGAGCGGTGGTAGCCCCGGGGATTCGAACACCCCCGCGCATTTTTTTTATAAATTCAGAAGTTACAGCTTTATCTACCTGTACAATATATTCCTTCTCGTGTCCATTTCCCGCGCGTAAAATCTTGTTCACAATATCGCCGTCATTGGTCAGGAATATAAGTCCTTCTGAAAGTTTATCAAGCCTTCCCACAGGGAAAATTCGCGTCTTGTGATTTACGAAATCGACAATATTAGTTTTGTCTTTTGTGTCAGTTGTACAAGTGACCCCCTTGGGCTTATTCAAAAGTATATATACCGGCGCCTTCTTCTTTTTCAATGGCTCACCATCAACTTTCACAATATCGCCGTCTTCTACCCTATTTCCTTTATCGGCATCACGGCCATTTATAGTAACCCTGCATTCTTCAATAAACTTATCTGCTTCCCTTCGGCTACAAAAACCTGATTCGCTGATATATTTATTTAAGCTTATGCTCATTGATTCTTTACTTTAAGCGCAAATGTACCTATAATAATGAAGGGCATGGAAGCCTTTCAAGGCTGTAAACAAATAAATAAAAAAGGGAAACTCTCGTCTCCCTTTTTATCTATTCCGTTACCGGTTTATTTTCTTCTACTGGTTCAGTCGCTGGCTTTTCCACAGCTTCGGCAGGCTTATCTTCTTTTATAAGCCTTCCCAATTCTGATCCTTTTTTCTTGGTTTGAACTTTCGGTGCAAACATCACGAGCATTCTTTTTCCTTCCATTTTTGGAAGGCCTTCCAATGCACCGACATCTTTAAGACTATCGGCAAATTTTAATAATAATATTAATAGTCTAATTTCTGGACAAAATAACACAGGGAATACCGGAAGTGATAATTCAATCTTATCTGGAATTAGTAATAAAAATTATGGATCAAATTCTATCGTAAGTGGTAGTATTAATACAAACAAAAGTCAGAATTCTTTTGTGATGGGAACTGGTAATAATAATGATGTAAATAGTCAAAATTCAATAATATTAGGTGGGTGGAATTATAGTAACATGAATAACAG
>JANXYS010000229.1 GCA_025355935.1 Chitinophagales bacterium
ACTGCACCTGTTGCAATGCCTTAATCCAGCTTAACATTTAATACGATAACATTAACTCGCTCTCTTATAACATCCATTCACAAATTAAAAATTAGATTATGAAAAAAACGATTTTCTCCCCACCCCTAGAGGAAGCAAAAGCGATCTCTGCTTACGGGAGACAACGCCGCAATATGCTCAAATTTTTTGGAGCATCTGCAGCCGTTATCACAATTGGTAGTGCTTGTAACCGTGATAACAATCCAACTACTCCCAGCGGAGGTGTAAACCTTGGAAGTGGCGACGTAGGGATCTTGAACTATGCATATGCACTTGAGCAATTGGAAGCAGCGTTCTACGAGAAGGTAGTTGCATCACCTTACTCAGGTATTTCTGCCCTGGAGTCAGAATATTTAACTGACATCCGTAATCATGAAGTGGCCCATCGCGAGTTCTTTAAAGCTGCAATTACTGGAGCTGCTCCTACACAAATTATCCCGGCACTCGAAGTAGATTTTTCTTCTATCGATTTCGCAAGCAGGGCGAGTGTTCTAGGAACTGCTAAGGCATTTGAAGATCTTGGTGTTACAGCATACAACGGCGCCGGACAGCTAATTTCAACTACTGGTAATGGCCCTACTTATCTTACATTAGCTGGTAAGATTGTTTCTGTTGAAGCCAGGCACGCTGCGCTTATAGCCGATCTTATATCTAACGGAAGTTTTGCCAATACGACAGACGCAAATGGTCTGGACACTGCAAACACTCCTGCGACAGTTCTAGGCATAGCTGGCAAATACATAAAAACAAAAATCGACGCTAGTCATTTACCATCTTAAACACTCAAATCATGAACTTACAGAATATTATAAACGAAATCGAAAAAGTAGACCCGGAAGTTTACGACCGGTTCGATAGCCGGAGGAAGGTGATGAAGCAATTCGCGAACCTTTCTGGTAAACTTGCACTCGCTGCAGTACCAATGGCAGTTGCATCAATGTTTAGTAAAGCATACGGACAAACGTCAGCCGACGTTACCGGTGTATTAAACTTTGCTTTAACACTAGAATATCTTGAAGCCGAATTTTACAACAACATTGTAGGATCTCCAGGTTATCTTACGGCACCGGCGGCTGGACAGCAAGCTCTTACGAAAATCAAGGATGATGAGAACAAGCACGTTGCCTTTCTAAAAAGTGTATTAGGTGCTGCAGCTGTAGCGAAGCCAACATTCGACTTTACCGCTGGAAATGGTTCAGGTATGGGTCCGTTTGCAGGTTATCTTGCAAATTACGATGTGCAGTTAGCTATGGCTCAAACATTTGAAGACACTGGTGTTCGGGCGTATAAAGGCCAGGCTCCAAATCTTCAGTCAAATAGAACTGTATTAACTGCCGCGCTTAACATACATTCAGTTGAAGGACGTCACGCATCTCATATCAGACAGATGAGAAGGGCAAGGAATATGCTCATTCCTGCTGGTCAGACGGTGAAGCCTTGGATTACTTTGAATCAAACTGGAATTGATGCTGGTGCTGCTAATGGAGCAATTCAGTTAAGCTACAATGGTGAAGAGAATACCAACCAGGCTGGCGTTAATATCGTTGGATTAGGAGGTGCATTTAATGATGCTGCTGCAGCGTCTGCATCCTTCGACGAACCACTGACAAAGGCCCAGGTCCTGATGATCGTTGATCCATTTATTGTTTAATATAATAATCAGAATATTTCTCAAAAGCATTCCATACGGAATGCTTTTTTTTATTCCCACCCAGTGGCTAATACATCCGCGATGTGCAAGGTTTTCAGGCTAAGATTTTTCTTTCGGATCAGGCCATCAATTTGCATAAGGCAACTTTGATCTGTAGATATGATAAACTCGGCTCCCGTGTCTAGCGCATTTTGAACTTTCTGCTCTGCCATTGCGATTGAGATAGCCTCAAATTTCACCGAAAATGTTCCACCAAAGCCGCAACAGGTTTCATTGTCATTCATTTCCACAAGCTCAAGACCTTTAACATTTTTGAGGAGACTACGTGGACCTTCTTTGATTTTGCATTCTCTTAATCCTGCGCAACTGTCGTGATAGGTAGCCTTTCCCTTTAATTCAGCCCCATAATCTTCGATCTTTAAAATTTTGGTCAGGAATTCTGTAAATTCATAAATCCTGTTTCCCAAACCTTTCACTTCGTTATCTAAGGAACTATCATTAAATAATCCGGGATAATAATTACGTACAAATCCAACACAGCTTGCGCTGGGTG
>JANXYS010000086.1 GCA_025355935.1 Chitinophagales bacterium
GTGCAAATTTTGAAAGTGGTGTACTAATCAACAGGTATCAAACTTACACAGGAGGATCCGGTCCTATAATGCTTAATAGTGGTTCTCCCCTTAACGGCCTCATTAAATTAGGTACTTCAGACCTTCTCGAGGACATAAAAGTGAACGGTGCATTTAAGATCGGAACAAATTTAAAAGACAACGAGTGGCTGATAAACTACCAAAATCTTAAGCGCCGCATCGATTGGAATTTAACATACTACCGCAATGTTCAAAATTATACAGTTGCAGATGTATATCCGGCGCGCAACTTTACCAATCTTTACCAGGCGGGTGTATCGTATCCGTTTGATGAAGCAAAAAGCCTGAGACTTTCTACAGGTGTGCGCTCGGAAAATTTCGTGATCTCTTCCCTGGAACCTGTTACAGCAGGCCTTAGCAATGAGAAAAGAAAATACTCGGTTACGCACCTCGAATTTGTGTACGATAACAGCCTGAATGTATCAACTAATATATGGAACGGCTTACGCTATAAAGCTTACTTCGACTACAATGTACAGGTAGGAAAACTGCAGACGGCAGCCGGACGAAACACATATAATGCTGGTTTCGACGCACGTTATTACTATCCCATTTACCGAAATTTTATCTGGGCCGGCAGGGCAGCTGGTGATTTTAGCTTCGGCAATCAGAAAATAAATTACTTCCTCGGCGGAGTTGATGGCTGGCTAATGTTTGGTAGCAATGTAAAGAGCAATGGCAGTTACAGGTATTTCAACCAGGCCAACAAACCTGCTAATGATCAAAATTATGCATTTCAGAGCCTGGCAGTAAATATGCGCGGCTATTTGCAAAATATTGCCAGCGGTAATAACGCGGTTGTTATTAACAGTGAGTTTCGGCTACCGGTATGGTCAACATTCTTTGACAAAACAGTAAATAATAAATTTATTCGTGATTTCCAATTAGTACAGTTTGTTGATTTCGGAACTGCGTGGAACGGAGGATATCAGAGCATTAAAAGGCCGAGCAATACGTATGTAGACGTGAACCCCACTAATGGTAACCAGGGCCCTGTTTCAGTAAAAATTAAAACCGGGGGAGTGGGTCCGTTTGCTGGTGGTTATGGTTTCGGGGCTCGCAGTACATTGCTGGGCTATTTCCTTAAATTCGATGCAGGATGGCCAATGAGCGGTTTCTTTAAAAATAAACCTGTGTATTACTTTGCACTTGGACTTGATTTTTAATGTCAGTTGAAAACATTAAATTAATTAAAGAAACTCGGCGTCTTATTAACCATACCTTTTACCCCAATATATAAATATGAACTTTAAGTTTAAACAATGCTGCGCTTTCCTGACCTGCTGTCTCGCACTGGTATCATTATCAGCAAACGCAAAAACTCCTGACAAGGATTTCTATACAATACTGGTTTATCATTTTAAAAGTAACGACCAGCAGGTGGCACTGGATGAGTATTTTAAGAACACCTATATACCTGCCCTACACCGAGCAGGAATAAAAAAAATCGGTGTGTTTAAACCACTAGCTAACGATACCGCGCAAATGAAAAGCATGTATGTCTTTATACCATTTCGGGCGCTGAAGGATTGGGAGAAACTGCCACAAGTTTTGGAGAAGGATGCTGTATACACTTCCGCCGCACGTACTTTTACCGATGCAGTCTCAGATAAGAGACCCTTCGAGCGCCTCGAAACTATCTTGCTGGACGCATTTCCTATGCATACTCAATTTAAATTGTCCGACTTAAGTAATCCCCTGTCGGAACGCATATATGAACTGAGGAGTTATGAAAGTCCGACCTTACATTTATACAAAACAAAAGTGCGGATGTTTAATGACGGAGGTGAGATCGCATTGTTTAAGCGGCTGAGGTTTAACGCCATATTTTATGCAAACGTATTGTCGGGTGGTAAGATGCCCAACCTTATGTACATGACAACCTTCAAAAATATGGCCGAGCATGACGCGCACTGGAAAGCATTTGTAGAGTCCCCTGAATGGAAAACATTAACGGCAATGCCGGAATATGAAAATAAAGTTTCGGTTTCGCATATTGACGCAATTCTGATGCACCCGGCCGATTATTCGGATATTTAATAAATTAAGTTGTTATTGGGATAATTTGGCGAAAGTGATGTGGATAGGGCTACAGTTGACAACCTTTAAAGGTCATACCTGCATTATGTTAACCAAGATGTCCAAGTATGACGTTGGTGTCTGCGAAATATGTAGGCCCCGAATACAGGTGTCAACCTTTAAAGGTTGACACCTGTATTATGTTAACCTGTATTCTCATTGCTGGTCAAAAGAGGATTATCATCAGCCCAAAAAAAGGGGAACAACCTCAGTTACCAAGTTCATTCATATACTTCTTAATAATGGCTTCTTCAGCTGCCAATATCTCAGATTTAATTTTCAGATCAAGTTCCCTCAGTTCACCATGCTTTTTTATCCGCGAGTCTCTCTTATAGATTTTTGACGAGAAGTGATTATGGACATGAGTGTCTCCTGTCTCCGATGCCATTTCTAAAATGTGCTCACAAATGCCGAGTTCACGCCTGGATTTCGCGTTAGCCTTTTCTGTGGCTTGAGTTTTTTTCTGCAAATGGTAGTTTAACAATTGAATTTTTAGCAGCCGACCTTGATAACGTCGTTGAAATGACTCTTTTTCTGCAGCATTCGTAGCATGCAGGTGATCGGGGCCTTTACGGTCACTTTTAGCCGTTGCCAATTTATTTATAAGTTCATGCAAAAGAATTTCAGAATGGAGAGGAAGAGCACGGTGTCCTCTCAGGGTCATCCCGATTTGCGACTTTGTGGTTTTTAAAAACCAGGCAAGGCTGGTGTGACTTAGGTTGTATTCTTCAACCAGGTTACAAAGCGCTTCAAGAGTAATCATGGAAAAACATTAAAAATTAGATAATTTCAGTTATTTACGAATCGAAAACGTTGAACGAGTTTTGTATCCGCCAACTTGTGATCGATTTCATTTTACCGCAACAATCGATCACAACCTTTTACTTCCATCCTCAATGTGGTTTTTAATCCCGGCCCACCCTTCAAAATTATAATCACGGCAAATGCAATAAAAACCATTTAATTCAAAAATATTGATCTTACAGGAAATAAGTAAATGAAAAAATTGATAGATATGCACGCAACCTCTTTTAAATGTACACGAAATAGTCTCAAGGGCAACTTTAACTGATTCTGGTTGATAATAAAACCTTCTGCTGCTGTAAAATTTGAAAAAATTTCCCTGGTTAAGCAGTGCAGGTGAATAACACACGCATCAATGGCTGAATTACCAGCGGGAAGCTACGAGCGTGTTGCCTACAACTCGCCCTTAAATTATTTACTTTTTAACCTAATATTTGAGCAAAAAAATTACATAGAACATAAGAAATCCACGCAGAATGATGTTCCTTCAAAGACATAAGGGCCTTATACTTATTCTGTAAAAGATCCGGAAGGTTACTAGTAAACTGATGTAAAGAGGATCGACGCTAATAGCTTGTGGAAAGGAGAAAATCGTTCATATAAAATAGGGCATTAGAAAAATTGGATGATTTTAGGTATAAAGATCAATGCACCGGTAACAACGGACCCGGCAGCGGCCAGCATTACGGATCCCGCGGAGGCGTCCTTAATAATCTTGATCTGAGGTTTTGTAAAGGGCGACAGGAAATCGCAGATCTTCTCGATTGCTGTATTGATCATTTCCAGCGAAAGCACTAGCACCATATTTAAAATCAGTATGACCCATTCTATAGGGGAACAACTAAGCAAACTTGCTAAACAAATCACAATAACGGTTGCTAGAATGTGAATGCGGAAATTTAGTTCCTGTTTCCAGCAATACCTGATTCCCTGAATTGCATACCCGAATGATTTGATCAATTTCATAAAATTACTTTAGGTATGTACATTTAATCAAATGGACCTACGTTTCCATACTAACAGTTGGAACTATTTCCAATTACTGATTGCTGGCGCTAGCCTGCCACGGCCGTACGCCTTGCGAAACAAGTGCCAATATCCACATTGTAAAAAATTTAAAATGCCACGGCTCCAATAAAAGTTTGGTGCGCCTCCTTGCGGTTTTAGGTGTATATGAGATGCTACGGGATAACGCATAAATACGTTGTAGCCCTGTTCTAATTTTTAACGTGCAGGAAAGTTAAACCATAGATTATGCTATCTCGTCCAGCACCTCCAATATACGCAAGCATGCAACTTCAATATCCTTATCTGGAATGTTAAGGGGTGGTACAATGCGAAGACAATTTGCGGCAAAAAGGAACCAATCAGTAAATACCCCAACGTTATTGGTACCACCCTGTATAAGCTGGTCAATCACCTTTTTATTTACCTCGAAATTCTCAAACCAGACGGCGAACATCAACCCGGCACTATTTACCTTTTTTATCAGAGGGTGCCGGAGAAATGATATAAAAATGTTGCGTTTATGTTGAATGCTGCCTAGCATATCTTCCTCCAGGAGAGCTTTAAAACCCGCCATCCCTGCCGCACAGCTAACCGGATGGCCACCAAACGTACTGATGTGCCCAAGTACCGGGTTGCTGGTAAAAGAATCCATCATCTGCTTGTCGGCTATAAATGCCCCCAACGGCATGCCGCCGCCAAGTGCCTTTCCTAATAACAAAATATCGGGAACTACGCCAAACTGTTCAAAAGCCCAGAGAGTTCCGTTTCTTCCAAAACCACTTTGTATTTCATCAAGTACCATCAGCGTGCCCGTTTCAGTACAACGTTTACGCAGTGCCGTTAGCCAACCTTTTTCCGGTAGTAATACCCCGGCTTCGGCCTGGATAGTTTCGGCTACCACACAGGCTGTTTTGGTACTAATGCTCTCCAGGTCCTCAAAATTATTATACCTGAGTTGCAGGATGTCGGGCAGCAAGGGGCGGAAGGCCTGTTGCCAGTACTCGCTGCCCATTATACTTAGCGCGCCCTGCGTACTACCGTGGTATGAATTTTTAAAAGAAATAATCTGTGTTCTGCCGGTAAACCTTTTAGCTAACTTCATTGCGCCTTCTGTAGCTTCACTTCCACTGGCGGTGTAAAATACAGCATTAAGGTTTGCAGGCAAGTGATCGATAAGCATTTTCGCATATTCTACCTGGGGATTTTCAACCAGCTCGCCATATACCATAATATGGAGGTAACTATCTACCTGCTTTTTAATAGCCTCTACTACTTTTGGGTGGCGGTGACCAATATTACAAACGCTTATGCCAGCAATCAGATCAATGAATTCCTTCCCATCAGCGTCCCACATCCGGCTTCCTTCAGCCTTTACAATGTTGAGGCATAGTGGCGCTTCGGATGTTTGTCCTACGTGATTAAGAAAGAGTTGCCGGTTGGTCATAGCTGCAAAATTAATGTTTAGTTTTGTCAGGTAAGCCTAAGAAAAAAGGAAGTACAAACAGCCATTACAACAATCTCTGAACAAATTGCTTCCTGTTTCGGGTAAATGAAAATTGAGTTACTGGACAGGTGAGCTGCCTACAAGACATTGCGTATGCACGAAGCTGTATAAAAAAATAAATATGAGCATTATATTACCTGTTAAAGGAAAACTTCCCAGCATGGGAGAAGATTGTTTTATCGCACCAAATGCTACGATCGTTGGCGATGTTATCATGGGCAACCAATGCTCCGTTTGGTTTAACGCAGTTATCCGGGGTGATGTAAATAGCATTCGTATAGGGAACAAGGTAAATGTGCAGGATGGCGCTATTATTCACTGTACTTATGAGAAAACCAAGACGATTATTGGAAATAATGTTAGTATCGGACACAATGCAATCGTACATGGATGCGTTATAGATGATCATGTATTGGTTGGCATGGGTGCTATCATCATGGATAATGCCCGGGTGGGCAGTAACTCGATTATTGCTGCGGGTGCAGTCATCCTTGAAAATACCATTGTGGAGCCCGGCTGCATTTATGCAGGCGTGCCTGCAAAAAAAGTAAAGGACATTAGCCAGGAATTAATAAGCGGGGAGATTAACAGGATTGCTGAAAATTATATTATGTATAGCAGCTGGTTTAAATAAACATTTTGATAACACCCGGCGGTTGTAAAAAAGAGTAATTTAATACCATGAAACGGATTGTACCTGTGTTGGTTATTGCATCATTATTAATGAATAGCTGCTCTATTTTTAGAAAGAAAGAGAAATACGGCTGCCCCAGTGATGCAAGAAATATGACCGAGCAGGAAATTAATGCCCGAGCTAATAAAACCAAATATCGTGGCGGAAATAAGTACTGATTCTAAACCCTGATAACCTAAAAAACCCAAGCCCATATGTGTTACGAACTAAAAACTAATTTCGGAGGAACCGAAGCGGTTATTGATGATAACTGCGGGATCACCAAATTTTATGCGATTGCCGACACCCTTGCTCAAAAACTTCAGATTGAGTTCATTAACCAGGTTGATGAAAGTGATACGCTCGACTGGGATTTTAAATACAAAGACCAATTCTTAACCCTGCACTACAATGTTTTTAATGGTGTAAGCATTTTCCCACATGAAAAAAAGAATATCCGGCAAGAACACAATGCTGTGATGGAAGTGGCAAATTTTCTCCAACGAAGTATTTTCTGATTTAATATTCCTTCTCGTTAATCGTATCACGGATGTTCAAATAACTCAGGTAGCGTTCTTCATGAATGTTGCCATTATTTACGCCTGCCTTTACCGCGCAACCGGGCTCATCGAGGTGTATGCAATTATTAAACTGGCAATCATTTATCACAGCACGCATTTCGGGGAAATAATGCGATAGTTCCTGCTTTGAAATATCAACGAGGCCCATCTCCCTGATACCCGGAGTATCAATGATCTGGCCACCCTGCGGCAGATTATACATTTCGGCAAAAGTGGTGGTATGTAATCCCTTGCCGCTCCATCCGCTAACGTCCTGCGTTTTTAATTTCCGTTCAGGAAAAATATAATTAATAAAAGAAGATTTTCCCACACCCGAATGCCCGCTCAACAAGGTAATTTTATCTGTTAAAAGGGTTTGTACATCTTCCAACGCTTCAGCTTTTTCGATGCTCATCAGTTGCACTGTGTAGCCAATCGGTTCATAGATTTCTTTGACCAGTTCGAATTTTTC
>JANXYS010000132.1 GCA_025355935.1 Chitinophagales bacterium
GAAATGAATGAACATAATAGAGGTGTCAACCTTTAAAGGTTGACACCTCTATTATGTTAACCAAGAATCACCCGACTGTTAACAATGTTGGCGCACCTAAATTGTGCTAAAGACATTATATACAACGCTGGATCTTTTTTGCATGATCTTCTAATACTTTTTATAACGCTACCGCACAAGGCTGCAGAGCACAACGCGCAAAAGTCGCCGGCTTCCCCCGATTTCGAGTCTTGGCTTTTTGAAATATAAAATTTGTATCCGTGTTTCCACCATTTTTACGTTATCAAATTTTACGCAGACGCGCTTGTTCCACTTAAAAAAAGTTTGCTATTACATAAAAAAACATCACATTTAGGTGTTACTAATAACTCACACTGCATATGAAATATATTTCTTCCGCGATTCTCATCGTGTCGGTCGCAACATTATTATCCTGCAACCAGTCTCAAACAAAGGAACTGACCACCACAAATTCTGTTAGTTATTTTGACCGCTCGGGGATGGATTCTTCCGTAAGGCCGGGTGATAACTTTTTCCTCTATGCCAACGGCAACTGGATGAAAACCACAGTAATTCCTGAAGACCAGAGTGGCTGGGGCTCCTTTTATACCTTGTACGAAGGAAACCAGCAGAAAATTAAAGGTATGCTCGAGAGCGCTATGAAAACGAATTCTCCGGCAGGCACCATTGAACAAAAATTAGGTGATTACTACGCTAGTGGAATGGATTCGGCGGCGATAGAAAAGTTAGGGTCTAACCCCCTGAAACCTATGCTGTCAAAAATAGATGCCGCCAAAACCTACCAGGAGCTCTTAAATCTGGACGCGGAAATGAATGCCGCCGGCGAAAAAAGCCTGCTTGGCGGATCTGTGAGTGCGGATGAAAAAAGTAGCGGCCGGAACATCGTGATCTTCTCACAAACGGGCCTAACACTTCCTGAAAAGGGATATTATACACGCAACGATAGCGCTACAGTGGCTGCCCGAAATGCCCTCCTTGCGTACGCACGGAAAGTATTTGCATTAACTGGAAGTGATACCGCCGCTGCAGCCAGCAACGCCACCTCCGTTTTAGCTTTGGAAACCCTCATAGCTTCCAGTCATCGCACCCCTGTAGAGTTGAGAGATCCTCAAAAAAATTATAATAAAATGGCGCTGACTGATCTTGAAAAACAGGCTCCAAACATTAACTGGAAAAACTATTTCAACAAGATAAGTGTAAAAGTAGATACAGTAAATGTAGGCCAGCCCGGGTACTTCAGAGGACTGAATAACCTGCTCGCCAGTCAGCCGCTCGAGCAGTGGAAGACTAAAATGAAATTCGATTACGTTTCGCATAACGCCGAATACCTGAGTAAAGATTTCCTTGATGCCAACTTTAATTTCAGCAAAACCTTCAGTGGGCAGAAAAAGGACAGCGATCGATGGAAAAAAATGGTTAACTGGACAGATCAGGGCCTTGGTGATTTATTAGGCCAGTTGTATGTAAAAAAATATTTTACTGACACCGCAAAATCACGGATGGATGAATTAGTAAGTAACCTTCAAAAAGCTTTCGCAGTAAGAATAAAAAATCTCGACTGGATGAGCGATAGTACCAAGCAAAAAGCATTAGTAAAACTAAATGCCTTTTTGAAAAAGATCGGCTATCCAACTAGATGGAAGAATTTTGACAACGTTGCCATCGATAAAAATAATTTTTTCGCCAATGTACAAACGATCCGGCTTCATAACGCAAAAGAGACGATCGCGAAGATCGGAAAACCAGTTGACCGGATGGAGTGGGGGATGACGGCTCCTACCGTAAACGCTTATTACAATCCGACCAATAACGAAGTAGTTTTCCCAGCAGGCATACTTCAATCCCCGTTCTTCGATGCAGGAGCCGATGATGCCGTAAATTATGGCGCTATTGGGATGGTAATTGGCCATGAAATGACGCACGGATTCGATGACCAGGGATCTCAATATGATGATATAGGAAATATGAAAAACTGGTGGCTCGTTTCCGATAGTTCAAAGTTTAAATCAAAAACCGGCGCCGTGGTAAAACAGTATAATGCATATACGATTTTGGATACGATGCATGTGAATGGCGAACTCACACTCGGTGAAAACCTGGCGGATATTGGTGGACTTGCTATTGCGTACGACGCCTTTAAGATGACCAGGCAGGGTAAAGATTCTGTTAGAATTGATGGTTTTACACCGGATCAGCGTTTTTTCCTGGGTTTTGCTCAGGTGTGGCGGTTGATAGACAGAAAAGAACAAATGCGCGTACGAGTGTCTGTAGATCCACATTCTCCTGAAATGTACCGTGTAAACGGTCCCGTCGTAAACTTTGATCCATTCTACAAAGCTTTCGGTATCAAGGAAAAGGATAAAATGTTTGTTAATCCGGAAAATAGGGCAAAGATCTGGTAGAAAATATAAAACACAGCTCCTGTAAGGCTTGTGAAGTTTTTCTATTCAAAACGCTATTTCTTAAACCAATAAAAAAGGACTGATCATTCAGTCCTTTTAATAATTGAAGGGTTATTAGGGGAAATAGTTGGTTTTGCTTTCGGAAAATAAGTTGCTCTGTGGTAAAAGCGAAAATAGTAGGATAATTTTATGGAAAATAGTTTCTTGATATAAATCAATTTGTATATTTTAGATTAGCAATGCTGAATGCAGAAAGTCCAAATCGCAAAAACCAGATTTTATAATTAACTCCGCAGCTCATAATTAATGTGAACACGGGCATTAACGAAGGGAAATTATTACTATTCTTCTGGTGAAAAACACTGACCCATTAAGTAATCAAAAATTCAAATGTAGCCTTAGGTGAAACGTATCAGCACGTAAAACACCCATGGATGCTCCTTCAGGGTACAAATGAACTTTGTCCCGACAATCTTTAATTACAGAATAGGGGAACAAACCCGCTTATTGCTCATATGAATTTCTTTTACGAAGAATACTATCTATCGGCCGATACTTTGAAACTCACGAATCACAGGAAGGCATTCGCCCTTGGGTGCTTCAGTGACCTATGTATATTCATGGGCCTGGCAAAAAAACTGGCATACGAGGAGGTAGAGCATTATTTTGTCCTCCGTTCCTATAAAAAAAACACGTTGCTTATTTCTGATACCCAGCCGTCAGACCGGTTTTTTTATATCGTTGAGGGAGTAACCCGGTCTTATGTTAAAAAGTACGATGAGCAGATTACTCAGCTCGTTCTTACCGAAGGAAATATCAACACTAATATAGCGACGCTCACTAGCACACTGGTTGAGAAGGCATATCTTGTTACCATCGAAGATTGCCTGATGCTCGAAATAACATATGAAGATTTTGAGAGGCTTCAGCAGAAGGTCCCCGGAATTAGTCTCATTTTTTCTAAGGCTATGACCAGTTACCTTCGTTTTCAGCAGACATTTTCTGACATCATGAAAGCAGGCTCAAGACAAAAATTTGAATTCCTCCTAAACAGGATGCCGCAACTATTAAACAGGTGCCCCCTGAAGTATCAGGCAGCCTTTTTGGGGATGAAGCCAGAAACGTTAAGTCGTATAAGAAATGAGATCAGATTTACATAAAAGAACGCACAAAACACCTGAATATTTGGCAGCCTGTTAAAAAATTTACCAATTTAGCAAAAATCTCTCCAAAAGCCGTTTTATACGAAAGTCCTGCGCCAGTTATCGAAAAATTATCCCTACCTTTGCCCTCCTTTAATTTCGGGTTAGTGGCACTGGGTGCTAACAACGCCCATTCTTAAAGGTCTTCTGCACACTAAAACGTTTTAATTACAATATGTCTGCAACAAAAACTCAGGCCGCACAGCGTATCAATTTCGGAAAAGTTGAACTTCTGGCGGAAACACCCGATCTACTCGGAATTCAGATTCAGTCGTTTAAAGATTTTTTTCAGTTAGAAACCACACCCGATAAAAGGAATGTGGAAGGTCTGTTTCGCGTGTTTAAGGAAAATTTCCCTATCACCGACACACGTAACATCTTCGTACTGGAATTCTTAGACTACTTCGTCGATCCGCCGCGTTACTCAATTGATGAATGTATCGAAAGAGGATTAACCTACGCTGTTCCTTTGAAAGCTAAGCTCCGCCTTAGTTGTAATGATGAAGAGCATGTGGATTTTCAAACAATTGTACAGGACGTTTTCCTTGGAAATATTCCGTACATGACGCCGCGTGGTACTTTCGTAATTAATGGAGCTGAGCGTGTAGTCGTTAGCCAGTTACACCGATCACCTGGTGTATTCTTCGGCCAGTCGATTCACCCGAACGGCACCAAAATTTACTCTGCAAGGGTTATTCCTTTTAAAGGTGCCTGGATGGAGTTTGCGACCGACATCAACAATGTGATGTTCGCTTACATCGATCGTAAGAAAAAATTCCCGGTTACTACATTACTTCGTTCCATCGGTTTCGAAACAGATAAGGATATTCTCGAACTGTTCGGAATGGCTGATGAAGTTAAAGCCGACCGCAAACAATTGGAAAAACATATCGGCAAACGCCTCGCTGCCCGTGTACTTCGTACCTGGGTGGAAGACTTTGTGGATGAAGATACTGGTGAAGTAGTTTCTATCGAAAGAAATGAGATTATCCTTGAAAGAGATAGCGTACTGGATGATTCCAATATTGCTATGATTCTTGAAATGGATGTGAAGAGTGTATTCATCCAGAAAGAAGAAGTTAGTGGTGATTATGCTATTATCTATAATACATTAAATAAAGATACTTCGAACAGTGAACTGGAAGCGGTTCAACACATCTACAAGCAATTGCGTGGTGCTGATGCCCCGGATGATGAAACTGCCCGTGGTATTATTGATAAATTATTTTTCTCTGATAAGCGTTATGATTTAGGAGAAGTTGGTCGTTATAAGATCAACCGTCGTCTTGGATTAAACTTTCCTATCGAGAAAAAAGTACTTACGAAAGATGATATCATCGCTATCATAAAAACCCTGGTTCAGTTAACCAACGGTAAAAGTGAAGTAGATGATATTGATCACCTTAGTAACCGTCGTGTTCGTACCGTAGGTGAGCAATTATATGCACAGTTCGGTGTTGGTCTTGCCCGTATGGCACGTACCATCCGTGAAAGGATGAACGTTCGTGATAATGAAGTATTCACCCCGGTGGATCTTATTAATGCACGTACGCTTTCATCCGTTATTAATTCTTTCTTTGGAACGTCGCAGTTATCCCAGTTCCTTGATCAAACCAATCCGTTAAGTGAGATCACGCATAAGCGTCGTATCTCCGCACTGGGACCTGGTGGATTAAGCAGGGAGCGCGCTGGTTTCGAAGTACGTGACGTTCACTATTCTCATTACGGCCGTTTATGTACAATTGAAACTCCGGAAGGACCAAACATCGGATTGATATCTACGTTGTGTGTTCATGCGAAGATCAATGATATGGGTTTTATTGAGACGCCATACCGTAAAGTAACAGAGGGTAAAGTGGATATGAAGAAAATCACTTTCCTTAGTGCTGAAGAAGAAGATACCGCAAAGATCGCCCAGGCGAATATTGATATAGATGAAAAAGGAAACTTCGTAGAAGACATGATCAAGAGTCGCCAGACAGGTGACTTCCCGATCTTACCGAAACGAGAAGTGGAATACATGGACGTTGCGCCCAACCAAATTGTTGGTTTAAGTGCGTCTCTGATTCCGTTCCTCGAACATGATGATGCCAACCGTGCTTTGATGGGATCAAACATGCAACGCCAGGCTGTGCCGTTATTACGCCCGGAAGTTCCGATAGTAGGTACTGGTTTGGAAGGTAAAGCTGCCCGTGATGCACGTATCCAGATCCATGCAGATGGTGATGGTGTGGTGGAATATGTAGATGCAACTGAAATTCACGTACGCTATAAGCGCAACGACATTCAGCAGCTCGTTAGTTTTGAAGATGACCTTACAATATACAAAATCACCAAGTTCGTTCGAACCAACCAGGAAACAACGATCAACCTTCGCCCAGCGGTAATAAAAGGCCAGAAGGTGCAGGAAGGTGATTTCTTAACAGAAGGTTATGCAACTAAAGGTGGTGAGATTGCGCTAGGACGTAACCTTAAAGTGGCCTTCATGCCATGGAAAGGATACAACTTCGAGGATGCGATCGTAATCTCAGAAAAGGTTGTAAAAGATGACTGGTTTACGTCTATCCACATCAGCGAGTTTGAAACTGAAGTGCGTGATACTAAACTGGGTGAGGAAGAATTAACACCGGATATTCCGAACGTTAGTGAAGAAGCTACCAAAGATCTTGATCAGAACGGTATTATCCGTATCGGTGCAAACATCAAGGAAGGCGACATTATTATCGGTAAAATAACTCCAAAAGGTGAAAGTGACCCTACTCCGGAAGAAAAACTTTTGCGCGCCATCTTCGGTGATAAAGCAGGTGATGCGAAAGATGCTTCTTTGAAAGCTCCGAGCGGAACAGAGGGTGTGGTTATCAATAAAAAATTATTCCAGCGCGCTAAGAAAGATAAGAATGCAAAGGTGAGAGAGAAAGCGCAACTCGATAAGATTGAGAAAACGCATGAGGATAACGAAGCGGTGTTGATGGAAATGCTCCAAAACAAACTGCAGACTCTATTGAAAGATAAAAGTAGCCAGGGTGTTAATAACAACTTTGGTGAAGTATTAATCGGGAAGGGTGCAAAATTCGGTGCGAAGAATTTGGCTAACATCGACTTTGTAAACGTTAACCCACTCGGGTGGAGTGGCGATGCAAAAACAGATGATCTTATCAACACACTGCTGCATAATTACAGCATTAAATTTAACGAAGAACTTGGCCGTTATAAGCGTGAGAAATTCAACATATCCATTGGTGATGAGTTACCAGCAGGTGTATTGAAACTTGCAAAAGTTTATATGGCGGTTAAACGTAAATTAAAAGTGGGTGATAAAATGGCGGGTCGCCATGGTAACAAAGGTATTGTTGCCAAGATCGTTCGCCAGGAAGATATGCCGTTCCTTGAAGACGGAACACCGGTAGATATTGTTCTTAATCCACTTGGTGTACCAAGTCGTATGAACCTCGGCCAGATATATGAAACAGCGTTGGGCTGGGCTGGTGAGAAATTAGGCGTTCGTTTCGCAACACCCATCTTTGATGGTGCAAGCGTAGACGAAATTGCTGAAAACATTGAAAAAGCCGGTTTACCTAAGTTCGGTCATACATACCTGTATGATGGAGAAACAGGCGACCGTTTCGATCAGAAAGCTACCGTGGGTATTATCTATATTATCAAACTTCACCACATGGTGGATGATAAAATGCACGCACGTTCAATCGGGCCTTACAGTCTTATTACTCAGCAGCCGCTGGGTGGTAAAGCGCAGTTCGGTGGTCAGCGTTTTGGCGAGATGGAAGTTTGGGCATTGGAAGCATATGGCGCCTCTAACATCTTGCAGGAGTTGTTAACGCTTAAATCTGATGATATCATTGGTAGAGCGAAAACTTACGAAGCAATTGTGAAAGGTGATAACATACCAAGAGCCGGTATTCCTGAATCATTTAATGTACTTGTACATGAGTTGAGAGGACTGGGTTTAGACTTGAAATTTGAGTAATCAGTCTCCCTTTTAACCGAAGGGAAGCACAGAAAGAATTTCAATCATTCATTACTAATTATTAATTACAATATGGCATTCAAAAAAGAAAATCGTCCAAGATCTACGTTTTCTCAAATCACGATTGGTTTGGCTTCGCCGGATACAATTTTAGAAAAAAGCTATGGCGAGGTTTTAAAGCCGGAAACAATCAACTATCGTACCTACAAGCCTGAAAGAGACGGCTTGTTTTGCGAGAGGATTTTTGGCCCGGTGAAAGATTACGAATGTGCCTGCGGTAAGTATAAGCGTATCCGTTATAAGGGTATTGTTTGCGACCGTTGTGGTGTAGAAGTTACTGAGAAGAAGGTACGTCGCGAAAGAATGGGACACATCAAACTGGTAGTTCCTGTTGTTCACATCTGGTACTTTAAATCATTGCCAAATAAAATTGGTTACCTGCTGGGGATGAGTTCCAAAAAGCTGGAGACGATTGTTTACTACGAGCGTTTCGTGGTTATTCAATCTGGAATCCGTGCTGATAAAGGCCAGAACTACGGTGATCTTTTAACAGAAGAAGAATACCTCGACATACTGGATACACTTCCAAAAGAGAATCAAATGCTTCCTGATGAAGATCCGGAAAAGTTTATCGCTAAAATGGGAGCCGAAGCAGTTCATGGTATGTTGCAAAGGCTTGATCTCGACCAGTTGAGTTTCGACCTTCGTAACGCTGCAGCTAACGAAACCTCACAGCAGCGTAAAGCAGATGCTCTAAAGCGTTTGAGCGTTGTAGAAAGTTTCCGTGATGCGAACACAAGAATCAATAACCGTCCTGAATGGATGGTAATGCAATACATCCCGGTTATTCCGCCGGAACTTCGTCCGCTTGTTCCATTGGATGGTGGCCGTTTCGCCTCTTCCGATCTGAATGATCTTTATCGCAGGGTTATTATCCGTAACAACCGTTTGAAAAGGTTATTGGAAATTAAAGCGCCTGAAGTTATCCTTCGTAATGAAAAAAGGATGTTGCAGGAAGCAATCGATTCATTGTTTGATAACAGCCGTAAATCAAATGCCGTTAAAGCTGAAGGTGGACGTGCCCTTAAGTCTTTAAGTGATGTAATTAAAGGTAAGCAAGGACGTTTCCGTCAGAACCTGCTAGGTAAGCGTGTGGATTACTCTGGTCGTTCTGTAATCGTAGTAGGACCAGAACTAAAAATGCACGAGTGTGGTTTGCCAAAAGATATGGCGGCAGAATTGTTCAAGCCGTTTATTATTCGCAAACTCATTGAGCGTGGTATCGTAAAAACAGTTAAGAGTGCCCGTAAGCTTGTAGATAAAAAAGAAGCGATCATCTGGGATATTCTTGAGAACATATTAAAGGGTCACCCGGTAATGCTGAACAGGGCTCCAACCCTCCACAGGTTATCCATCCAGGCCTTCCAGCCAAAACTAATTGAAGGAAAGGCTATTCAGTTGCACCCGTTGGTAACAACGGCGTTTAACGCGGATTTCGATGGTGATCAGATGGCGGTTCACGTTCCGTTAAGTAACGCAGCCGTTCTGGAAGCCCAGCTTTTAATGCTATCATCGCACAACATTCTTAACCCTCAGAATGGTACGCCTATTACTCTTCCTTCACAGGATATGGTGCTCGGTCTGTACTACATTACAAAAGGTAAGAAAAGTGTTGGCGAAGACATTGTAAAAGGCGAAGGAAAAGCATTTTATTCTGCGGAAGAAGTGATCATTGCATACAATGAAAAGCAAATTGACCTTCACGCGAATATCAGGGTTCGTGCTAACTGGCGTAACAACGACGGTAGCCTTACTTATAAACTGATTGAAACAACGGTCGGTCGCGTATTATTTAACCAGCACGTTCCGAAAGAAGTTGGTTTTATAAATGCCTTGCTTACAAAGAAAAATCTGCGTGAGATCATTGGCGATATTATCAAATGGACCAGCGTTCCGATCACTGCCAGATTTTTGGATGATATCAAAACCCTGGGGTACCGTATGGCATTCCGTGGAGGGCTATCGTTCAACATTAATGATCTGATTATCCCTGAAATTAAAGATGAGCTTGTTGCAGCAGCACAGGTAGAAGTTGCGGAAGTATGGGATAGCTATAATAATGGATTGATCACGAATAACGAGCGTTATAACCAGATCATTGATATCTGGAGTCGTGTGGATACGAAAGTAACGGAAACACTTATCCGCGATCTTGCGACTGACAAACAGGGGTTCAACTCTGTTTATATGATGCTTGATTCAGGCGCGCGTGGTTCTAAACAACAGATTAAACAGCTCGGAGGTATGAGGGGATTGATGGCCAAGCCGCGTAAAAGTGGTTCATCTGGTTCGGAAATTATTGAAAACCCAATACTTGCCAACTTTAAAGATGGTTTAAGTGTATTGGAATACTTTATCTCTACCCATGGTGCCCGTAAAGGTTTGGCGGATACCGCTCTTAAAACAGCGGATGCCGGTTACCTTACACGTAGGCTGGTTGACGTTGCACAGGATGTGGTAATAAATGATGAAGATTGCGGAACCCTTCGTGGTATTGCAACTTCAGCGTTAAAAGATAATGAAGATATCATCGAACCATTAAGCGACAGGATCGAAGGTCGTACGTCATTACATGATGTGTTCAACCCTGCAACGGAAGAACTGATCATTGGTGCCGGACATGAGATTGATTCTGATACCGCGAAATTAATTGACAATATAGGAATTGATTCAGTTGAGATACGCTCTGTACTTACGTGCGAAAGCAAGCGTGGTGTTTGTGTAAAATGTTATGGTAAAAACCTTGCTTCAGGTATCCTGGCCCAGCGCGGAGACGCAGTAGGTATCATTGCAGCACAATCAATCGGTGAACCAGGTACACAGCTTACACTTCGTACCTTCCACGTGGGTGGTGTTGCCGGATCTACCTCAGTTGAAAGTTCTTTGTACTCGAAATTTGACGGAACGCTTCAATTTGATGGTTTGCGCACGGTGTCAACTGAAAGCGCAGATGGTAAAAAGATTGTGGTAGTTATCGGTCGTACCGGTGAGATCAGGAATATAGATGTGAAATCAGATCGTTTATTAAACAGCATGCATATTCCTTACGGTTCTGTGCTGAAAGTTAAAGACGGTCAGAAAGTAGCCAAAGGTGAAGCAATCTGTACATGGGATCCGTTCAACAACGTTATTGTTGCTGAGGTGAATGGTAAGATCAGCTTTGATGCCGTGATCGAAGGTGTTACCTATCGTGATGAGGCGGATGAGCAAACAGGTCACCGTGAAAAAGTGGTTATTGAAACAAAAGATAAAACGAAACTTCCTTCCATCATTGTTGAAGGAAAAGAGAAGAAAGCCTATAACCTTCCTGTAGGTTCACACATCGTGATCGAAGAAGGAGATGATGTTAGAAGCGGCCAGGTGTTGGTGAAAATTCCAAGGATCCTGAGTAAGCTGAAAGATATCACGGGTGGTCTTCCGAGGGTAACAGAATTATTTGAAGCACGTAACCCGAGTAATCCTGCTGTGGTTTGTGAAATCGATGGTGTTGTTAGCTTTGGTGCAATCAAACGTGGTAACAGGGAAATTATCG
>JANXYS010000144.1 GCA_025355935.1 Chitinophagales bacterium
AGATAATGGCAATTATCCTTCTTCAAGAATTTATTCTGTAGGTTTAAATATTGGGTTTTAAAATTGAATCTTAAAAAAATTAAAATGAAAAAATCACTCATATTAACCGTTTTTGCGGTGACACTTTTCTCATTATCATCATGCAAAAAAAACTTTGATGAGCCCAATCCCAATCAGCCCACAATCGCAAGTTTCTGGAAAACAAGCGACGATGCTATAAAAGGAATCAATGCCGTTTATAGTATTTTTCACAGAGGCTACGCCGGTTATTCAAGAGCTATGTATTTTCATGGAATGCTGAAAAGCGATGAAGGTTATGGATCGGGCGGCGACGGAGGATTAAATAGATTAATGAGCTTTTCAATGGATGATACTAATTTTGGTTTAACTCGTGATACATGGTATAATATGTATCAGGGAATTTATAGGGCAAACCAGGTATTAGCTAATGTTCCCAATATAAAAATGGACGCAACATTACAGAAAAGAGTATTAGCTGAAGCTAAATTTTTAAGAGGGCTTTTTTATTTTAATCTTACTTTATACTTTGGTCGTCCGCCATTGGTTTTAGAAGTATCACAGCCGGGTTTACAACCCCGCAATGCAACACCTGAAGAGGCCTGGGCGCAAGTGGCAAAAGACCTTAATGAAGCAATTTCAGACTTGCCTACAAGTTACACTGGTGATGATTTAGGAAGACCTACTAAAGGTGCGGCCTATGCAATGCTGGGCAAAACTTATTTACAGCAGAAAAAGTTTCAACAGGCGGCTGATGCATTTGCATGGTTAGTTACTGGCCCTGGTGCAGGCATTTATAATTTAATGACGAATTATAGAGACAACTTTGTCATTGATAAAGAAAATAATATTGAGTCAGTATTCGAAATTCAACATGCCTTTAGAAATGATGAAAACAGTGATAATGATGTTGACGAAGGAGCCCGTCCAAATCCAGGTGCGTCAATAGCGAAATTTTATGCACCGGGTGGTGGTCCTGGTTTCCAGGATGGCGCTGCACGTCGCTGGGTTGCGAACGAATTTAACGTGGAAAAAACCGCAGCTGGGGAAAGAGATCCAAGGCTGGATGCTACTTTTCTTTTTGATTCAACTGACGTTCGTGGACCAAATTTTACACAGGTATACGGACGGACATGGGCAGATCGTTATGGCTTAACTAATTCACTCGTATTCTATCGTAAACTCCTGAATGATCATTGGAGAGACTTCGAGAGTTTCAACTCTCCCAATAATTATCGGATGATACGCTATGCAGATGTACTGCTTATGTATGCAGAAGCATTAAATGGTATCGGACAAACAATGAATGCTTACAAATATGTGGACAGAGTGCGGGAGAGGGCCGGCATGTCTACACTTACGTCAGCGATGCCAGGGTTAAGCGCTACAGGTTTTTTAAACCAACTTAAGCATGAAAGAATAGTAGAACTTTCCGGAGAAGCATGGCGATTTGCAGATTTAGCACGCTGGGGCGATTTGACCCCTGCTCTTGCAGGACGTGATCCTGAATTTACGAATTTCCGCGTGGGCAAACATGAATGGTATCCTATTCCTCAAGCCGACATTGATCTTAATCCTAACCTAACTCAAAATCCAGGTTATTAAATAATAATGGTGCTATAGTTTTCTATAGCACCATTCTTGCATAGCTTACATTTCATAATGTTATTAATATATGAGCACTACATTTTTGCATTATAGAGTGAGGCTGCTTTGGGTTGTTCTGCTTTCCGCAGTATTATCGTGTTCAAAGAATTCCAGCAGTGTAGCAACGCCTAATCCTACACCGACTCCCACACCGCTACCTACCCCTGTTCCGACTAGCTCTTTCACCAATCCATTGTTGTCATCCGGGCCAGATCCATGGGTAATAAAAAAAGATAATTTTTATTACTACACACATACTTTAGGTAGTAGGATTTCAGTTTGGAAGACTACTAAAATGTCGGAACTCAAAAATGTTTCTCCTAGTATAATTTGGACCCCACCAGCAACCGGAGCAAATTCGCAAAACCTTTGGGCACCTGAACTGCATTATATAAATTCTAAATGGTATGCTTACTATACCGCTGGCTCTTCTTCAGATTTAAGTACACAAAGAACTTTTGTTTTAGAAAATGCAAGCGGTGATCCAACTGTTGGATCCTGGATAGACAAAGGAAAAATTTTCGATCCTGCTGCAGATTTTTTTGCCATTGACGGAACCATTCTTGATCTTAACGGAAACAATTATTTTATATGGAGTGGTCAGGCTTCAGCAACTGATAATATTCAAAGGCTATACATTGCAAAGATGCTCAATCCATGGACGTTAGAGACCGCACGGTCATTAATTTCGTCGCCACAATATGCATGGGAAAAGTATGGTGCACCTGTAAACGAAGGACCCGAAATTTTAAAAAATGCTTCAGGTAAAGTATTTTTAGTTTTTTCTTCCAGCGGCTGCTGGACTGACGATTATGCACTTGGAATGTTAGCTTTAACTGGGAATGATCCCTTACTAGCAGCAAATTGGACTAAAACCCTCAATCCTGTATTCACAAAAAATACATCTGGTGGTGCCTATGGTCCCGGTCACAATACCTTTTTTAAATCTGCAGACGGCACCGAAGATTGGATATTATACCATGCGAATCCGTCAGCTAATTTAGATTGTAAAGATTTTCGAAGCCCAAGAATGCAAATGTTTACCTGGAATGCTGATGGTACACCAAACTTTGGGCAGCCGGTCGCCGTCGGAGCAGCAATTAAAAAACCTTCGGGTGAATAAAACATAAGCCTTATGAAGAATAAATATGCTCTTGCATTCATAAGCCTTGTATTAATCTCTTTACATCTCCTGGCGCAAAACAAAACTTTTACCAATCCTCTTTTACCTTCAGGTGCTGATCCGTGGAGTATTTATAAAGACGGATATTATTATTATACACAAACCTACGGCGACCGCCTGGAGTTGTATAAAACAACAAGCATTGCTAACCTGAGGGAATCTCCGCATAGAGCCGTTTTAAGCCACCTCCAGGAAAGGCTTATTCGAAGGGGTTGTGGGCTCCTGAACTTCATTTCATAAATAAAAAATGGTATTTATATTTTGCAGCAGACAGTGGTAAAAATGAAAGCCATCGCTTGTGGGTGCTTGAAAATGCTTCCCACGATCCTATGAAAGGAGAATGGAAATTAAAAGGAAAGATTGCGGACGAAACAAATAAATGGGCAATTGACGCTTCTGTTTTTCAACACAAAGGAATATTGTACATGGTATGGTCAGGGTGGGAAGGAGATAAGAACGGGCAACAAGATATCTTTATAAGTAAAATGAAAAATCCATGGACTCTCGAGGGAAATCGTGTCAGACTTTCAAGTCCTACTTTACAATGGGAACAATATGGAGATCTGGATGATGTAAATAATCCCCCGCATGTGAATGTTAATGAAGGACCTCAATTTTTGGAACATGGAAAACGCATATTTCTAATCTATTCCGCAAGCGGTTGTTGGACGGATTACTATGCCTTAGGAATGTTATCGACCTTTGAAAATAGTAATCCACTAGATTCTACCGCATGGATAAAAAATCCTAAACCCGTTTTCAAAGCTTCGGTTGAAAATGCTGTTTACGCTCCCGGACATAACTCTTTTTTTAAATCGCCGGATGGTACCGAAGATTGGATTATTTATCATGCTAATTCAGAACCTGGCCAGGGTTGTGGAAGAATGCG
>JANXYS010000210.1 GCA_025355935.1 Chitinophagales bacterium
ACAGGATTTCTGCAACGATGACTGATAGCTTAAGCAAATATGGCGAAACATTTTTCCCGTCAGCAGCCACCGACAACAAAATGATTGTGGTAGCAGACGGCGATATCGTTTTAAATTCAGTAGTAAAAGGTAACCAGCCTATTCCAATGGGTATGAACTCTTATACTTATGGTACACAAAGAGAATTCCCATTTGCCAACAAAGAATTTTTGAAAGCCTGCCTGGAATATTTGATCAACGAAAATGATTTGAGTGAAGCAAAATCGAAAGATTATGTGGTGCGGTTATTGGACAGTAAGAAAATCGCAGACCAAAAAACAATGTGGCAGCTAGTTAATATTGTAATCCCGGTACTGTTGGTACTATGTTTCGCATTCATATTTCTTTGGATCAGGAAACGGAAGTACACCAAATAATTCATTATGAACAAGACAGCCTTATTGTATCTGGTTTTCGGGCTGGTAATATTGGTAGCACTCATTTTCGATCTTGGTTTGTTGAGCAAAAAGGACAAAAAGGTAACCATCCGCCAAGCCCTTAACCAAACATTCTTTTGGGTAGGATTAGCCCTGGCCTTCTGCGTTTTTTTGTGGATTGAAAGAGGCCAGAAGCCGGCGCTTGAATATCTAAGCGCCTACCTCATGGAATGGAGCCTCAGCATCGATAACATTTTTGTTTTTATTCTGATTTTTTCTGCCTTTGGTGTGAAAGAGGTTAACTATGGTAGAGTACTGTTATTGGGTATTTTAATGGCTATTGTGTTTAGGGTTATCTTTATTACAGTAGGCGTTACACTGGTACAACGATTTGAATGGCTGCTGTACCTTTTCGGAATCTTCCTTGTTTATACCGGGTACAAAATGTTCGCATCAGACTCTGAAGAAGATAGCTTTAACCCTCATCAAAGCAAAGTTTACAAATTACTTACCCGGGTGTTGCCACTGGTGCCTCACGATGGCGGGGGAAATTTTACCGTCCGAAAGGAAGGGAAAAAATTCTTTACAACTTTGTTTGTGGTAGTAATAATGCTGGCAGCGGTTGATCTTGTCTTTGCGCTCGATTCAATACCAGCCGTGATGGGTATTGTCGATACAAAAACCGAGGGATATGAAAACACCGCAAAGCTTGTGATCTATACCTCTAATATCTTTGCGGTATTGGGGTTGAGGTCGCTTTTCTTTCTCTTGAGAGGTGCCGTAAACCAGTTTGATTATTTGCCGAAAGGTATTGCGATCGTATTAATTTTTATCGGTGTAAAAATGCTCGCAGAGCATTGGATTAGCCAGTGGATTAGTAATACCACGCAGGTTTTTATTTCTTTAGGCTTTATCCTGGTTTGTCTTTCAGGTTCAATATTTTATTCCATGTTCATGGATAAAGAGTCTAAAGAACATGCGGATCATGCTGATGACCAGTCGCATTAATTAAAAGTTTATCTTTCAAACTTGGACTATTCATTAAATAAGATTGCAGAAGTTCTGACTGTTAACGGTAACTTTCCCGAGGAGCTGAAAATAAGCCACCTGCTGATTGACAGCCGGAAAGTTCATTTCCCGGCATCTTCTCTTTTTTTTGCGTTAAATGGTAGCAGTGGTAATGGGCACGCTTATATTAAGGAGTTGTACGCCGAGGGGGTACGGGCATTTGTAGTTAGTAAAATTGTTGATGAACGAATTTACCCTGATGCTTTTTTCCTGCATGTTCAGGATACGCTTGAAGCCCTTAGGATCTTAGCTAGATTTCACCGACACCAATTTTCCTTTCCTGTAATAGCCATCACAGGAAGCAATGGTAAAACTATTATTAAGGAATTACTTTACCAGTTATTGCATCATGATTACAGTATAGTACGGAGCCCCAAGAGTTACAACTCTCAAATTGGCGTACCCCTGAGCATATGGCAGATGAATGAATTTCATGATTTGGGGATATTTGAAGCGGGTATTTCAAAGCCTGGTGAAATGCAAAGACTTCGCGATATAATCGACCCTGTAATTGGCGTTTTTAGTTTCATAGGTGATGCACATGCGCAGGGTTTTTCGTCAGTCCATGAAAAGATTGCGGAAAAATTAATATTGTTTGAAAATGCAAGCGTGCTGATTTATCCTGCAAATGACCTTTTACTGAAGGACAGCATTCTCAAGTTTTCAGCTTTGCACCCCTCCCTCACTTTATTTACATGGGGCAATGCTGCGGAATGCGATCTCATCGTGATTACAATTGAGAAAGACAAATCTGACAGCAGGATAAAATGTATTTTCCAGGGTGATGAGTTTGTGCTTGAGATTCCGTTTACTGATGATGCCTCTATAAATAACTGCCTGAATTGT
>JANXYS010000242.1 GCA_025355935.1 Chitinophagales bacterium
CTAATTGCGTATTGCCAATTGCCTTTGCCATTGCATTCGACTGCATTATAAACTAACAATCTAAGGTTCTAGTTTGCAAGCATCTGGCGCATCTTTAAAAACCATGACAGCACCTTTTGTAAAGCGTCGTACTCTCGTTTCTTTGCTTTTCAGAATTCATAAAACAATTGCAATAAAAAAGGCCCCCTTGAGGAGCCCGATAATTTAGTTCTTTTTTATCTTTATTTCATCTTCTTCAGCAGCATTACATACCCACACAAAACTTTTTTCTTATTTTTATTAACCTGCACCGGTTTAATCATATGATATTCAGAGAATTTAGGAATGTATGAGTAGCTGATCACATTGCCATCAACATCGCCCCATTGTTTTTTCTGATAGGCAACTTGCTTTTCATTCCAGTCGAACATACGCACTTCGTATAATTTGGAAGTAACATCACCTATAAATACAAACTGGTACCAGCTACCTTCAACCAATGGAACGATTACGGGCATTTCGTACTCGCTTTCCATAGTCATAGATGCTTCTTTTACAATAAGGAAACCCTGCTTAGCGAGGTCGGCTTTAATGCTGTCAGCCTGGTGAAGGATATCGGCGTTTTTACAGGCTGATTGACGGATTACTTCCTGGGCCTGGGTGTGAATGGTGCCGATAGATAGCAATATGCTAAAAGAAACTGTGGTAAGGTTTTTCATTTTTTGGTGGTATGAGACAAAGGATAGACAAGTTTAACACCATTCTGTCGGATTTCCAAATCTTTAAGCTTTTTTTAAAGTTTTCGGATCTAACACGGTTCAGTATCCTTCATTCAAACGTAAGGAAGCAGTTAATATTATTGCTTGAAAAAATAATAAGTTCCAGCTTGTTGCAGGCAGGTGATTACCAATTCATTGATACAAACATGTGGAGGCAAGGATGCTGTAAAGTAAATGGTGTCGGCTATGTCTGCGGCCGTTAGCGGCGTAAAGCCCTTATATGCTGCAGTTGCTTTATTCTCATCGCCCTTGAAACGAACAATTGAAAACTCTGTTTCAACAGCACCCGGGTGAATGCCTGTTACTTTGATGCCATCCTTGAGCAGATCTATACGCATAGCCTTCGTAATTGCATCAACCGCAAATTTGCTGGCACAATATACATTGCCAGCTTCGTACACCTCTTTCCCTGCCACGGAACCTATGTTTATAATGTGCGAGTGCACTGTCTTTTTGAGTAGGGGAAGTAAGGCTCTGGTAACGTATAACAGGCCGTCAACGTTAGTGTGCATCATTGTGTCCCAGTCATCCATATCTGCATCGTCGAAAAGATCTTTTCCTAAAGCCAGGCCGGCATTGTTGATAAGGATATTTATATCCTGCCACTTAACGGGTAAATTTTCCACCTGCTTAAAAACTTCTTCGCGGCTACGGACATCAAAACAGAGGGTTAGCACCTTAATAGCATATTCCTTTTCCAGCTCAAGCTTTACCTGCAAAAGCCGGTCACTCCTACGACCGGTGATAATAATGTCATATCCTTCCCGGGCAAACTTATCTGCACAGGCTTTACCTATCCCGGAGGTTGCTCCTGTAATGAATGCAATCTTACTCAATGATCAGTGATATTTATCAGTCCCTGAGGGCTGAGATGAAGGCCATAATGAACATGCAATTTACGAAGCTATAACCGGAATTAATTACCTGATCAATACTACAGAACCTTTTCGAAAAATTTTTTTACCCAGGTAGTCGGTAGCTTCGGCATACCAAACATAGGTGGCAGTGCCCTGAAGGTTTCCGCTAAACCTGCCATCCCAGCCCCGGCCTAATTGAGTAGTCGAATACATCAATTGTCCCCATCGGTTGTAAACGCGGAATGATTCTAATGAGCGAATTCCAGCTGCAATAGGTTTAAATACATCGTTTAATACGTCACCGTTAGGAGTAAATGCCGAGGGTACAAAGAGATCGGGTTTGGTTTTAAAAACATGAACATTGATGGTATCCAGGCCAAAACATCCCTGGGCATCGGCTACCCTCACTGTATAAGTAATGTTTTCTAAAGGTAAAGAAATTGGGTTGTGGATAGAAGGATTAGTCAGCCAGGTAGGAGGCGTCCACTGGTAATTAGAACCGCCTGTTGCCTCCAACTGAAGCGGTTGAGTGAGCACTACTGACGTATCTCGGGGGCCAGCATTTGCAATAACATGAGCTACGCGTACCAGCACCGTATCTTTTACTGGCTTAGGACAGCCTTTATTATCCGTTACGGTAACCACGTAACTAATGTCTGTGATTGGGCGCTGGGATATAGGGTTAGAAATGCTGGTGAAATTTAAAAAAAATGCCGGGCTCCAAGAGTAAACACTTCCGCCGGAGGCATTAAGAGGGGCATTAGATCCAAAACATATACTGGTATCCTTCCCCGCGTTAGCAGCAGGATAGGGTGCCGTTTTAATAACAATATCATCCTCCTTCGTACAACTACCGATGCGACCAATAACATGGTATCGGGTGCTGTCGGCAATCGGTACGGCAAGAGGACTTTGAACTGAAGCACTACTTAATGTAGCGGTTGGGGTCCAGCTATATTGGAGGGCATCGCTAACCACCTTTAACACAATGCTGTCAGTTCGGCAAATGGCAGTGTCATTGCGCCCCGCGAGGGTTACGAAATCAACTACTTTTACAACTACAGAATCGGTAGCACTGCAACCGAATTTATCATTGAATGCAACATGGTAAGTTGTATTTACTTTGGGAAAAACCAGAGGCGTGAAACTGTTAATGTCGCTAATATTGTAATTCGGTGACCACGTAACAGTACCGGGATTGGTAGCAGTGGCCGTCAGCTGCAATTTATCTGCGGAACAAATTAATGTGTCGTTTGTAACAGAAAAGGGGGCCTTATCTACAATATTAATTTGTTTCGGGAACGTATCTATGCAACCTTTGTTACTGGATACAATTAGCACTACATTATAAGTGCCCGCCGCCGGATAAACAAAGGTCGGATTCTTTAAATTGCTTGTGTCCGATGATAAATTGGTTAAACCAAAGTCCCATCTCCACTCATTTGTAAATCCATAGTTGGCCCGCGTGCGATCGTCAAATTGCACAGGTACCCCCTTGCAGGTGGGAGCGGTACTCGAAAAATCTGGGAAGTAACCCGGGAACACCCGTACCAGGGAGGTAGTAGAATCTGCGCAGGAGCTTCCACGGTTCACGACTAGCTTCATCTTGTAAACTCCTGTATCGCCATAAGTATGAACTGGCTCGGCATCAGTTGAAGATTGCCCATCACCAAAGTCCCAGAAGAATGAAATATTTAGGGGAGAAATATTAAGGTTGGAAAAATTCAAAGTAAATCCATCGCAACTGGTATACGTCGGATTCAACTGCGCGCCAGCGAAATCGCATGGAGCAACCGTTACTATAAAATCTTTGCGATGGACATTTATACGTACACCTTTCCGATATGTTATCACGCTCACAGATACTACGTATTTACCAACATCAGGCGCTATACCAGATATAATCCCGGTAACTGAGTTAATTGTGGCGAGTCGCCCAAGGGGTTCATCGCCTGTAAATAAATCTGCGTAACGGATAGATGCGTAGGGCGGCGGTGCTATTGCAGTAAAGCTCGTATTTGTAGCTTCTCCGCCATTATATGCATTCGAAAAAAAATATACCAGTGAATCACCTGCGTCGACATCACGCGCGCTAAAATCAAGAACGAATGGTTTGTTATAACAGATGACAGAAATACCCGTTTCGAACCGGGAACTGTTGTCGAGGGTTCCATTGGGTAAAATATCCAAACCGGGTATTTGACTCGTGTAGGTGGCGCCCTCGTTGCTTCCGCCATTTGTTATGCCATTTACACGACAACAGGTTTGATAAGAGATGTCATAACCAGTCTTATTATCAGGCAGGTCAACGTCAAACACATAATCAGCTTCCTCGTATTGAAACATAGGCTCGTTAGACAAACATTGTGGACGGCTGATAACCGGAAGTTGAGCTATAAAAGATGTTTGGCTTACCTGGAAAACAGGCTTCAGGGGTTCATGGGTATCGCTGATAAAAATACCGATTGGGATGGTTGGCGGCAAGCTGGCGCAGCCCTCATTACAATTCTGTGCATCCCTGAATAAACGTACAGTTATCCGGTAATTCTTATTATTGGGGGTTCCCCCAGCCCCGAGATATTGGTAAATTACTTCACCTCCAACAATATGTTTTGCATATGAAGAAAAGGCAACAAACAAACATAATGATATCAGCAGGGTTCGTTTCATGAAACTAGAAAACGTAAAATACGCAATATTGCTGTAAGCAGGGAAGCCGGTAAAGCTCAATTTGTAAAATAACTGCTAAAGTGTGAACTACGTGTAGTCCGAACGATAGTTCATAAACGTAGGAACTGAATAATTGTTTTACCCCCTTCTCAACCTACTTAGGTTCGTTAAAAAATGTTTACTGGCTGCCTGCGTAGTTACTTACGTGAATGTAACCGAGGAAGTTTTGGAGATGAGCGAGGGCAGGGTCTGTTTCTTCAAGCATGCTCATGTGGCCACTATTTCGAAATATATAAATAGCAGAAATTTTTGGAATATGCGATTGTTTTAAGCTCTGATCATATGGAATGGCCTGATCGTGCTGGCCGATAAAAAAACCAACCGGGCGGTGAAAATGCTTCAGCATTGCGCTGTGATCGGGTCGCTCAATCATCGCATTATAGTACATCACAAGCGTTTCATTCGAAAAACCGTTTCCTGCTTCTACCATGCGCTCAATATCCCATTCATTTTTTTCTTTGTTGCAGAACAGGCCTGGAATTAATTTTTTTAAAAATTCAAAAGCTCCGTTTTCCCGAATGAATTCTATTCCCTTTCTTCGGACGGCAATTTTTGCAGCATCATCGGCATATGCACTTGAATGGTATAGAGCTAACCCGGAAAGATAGTCTGGATATTTGTGAGCAAATGCGACGGCAATATAGCCACCCATGCTGTGTCCCACAAAACAGCATTGCCTGACATTTTCAGATTGTAGAATTGCCAGTAAAGCATCAGCAAAATATTCCAGGGAACCATCGGATTCTATAGGTGCTTCCGAGTCTACTGTACCGGGTATATTTGGTATGATTAGTAAATATTCTTTTTCGAGGTGATTTTTAAAAACATCCCACACTGATCGATCTTCTGCAAAACCATGTAATAAAAGAACTGGCGCTCCTGCACCTGAAACACTATAAGTCACTTTGGCTTTTTTATAAACAATGCTTCTCACGAAAGTCATGATGTTGTGTTTATGTTCACAATTGAAACATGTCTTTTTCCGGCGGCCCACGACCTGTATAGCAGCAGGAGAACCAGAGGCAGAAGGGCATTATTCATTTGTTGCGGCAGTATAAACCAAATAAGTAAAACAACCGCCATGCCATAAAAACATACCCGGAAATATTTTCTTACAAACGCTTTTTTACTGTTTACTACAAAAGAAAAGAGAAAATGTGTAGGCCAGGCCCAGAGGAGATTATAATTTTCTTTGGTCATCGTATGATCTGTACCGAACCACATCACCAAAAATAATAAGCCCATGATGCCGGCGATAAAAAACAATATGCCGTCGAGTCCACATAGAATATGTTTAAATGCCGGTTGTTGGGCCTGGCCAAGTAATATATAAATAATTAAAAGTGCAGAAAAAAAAGTCATTGGCGTGAACCACTGTAGTTGTTCTTGATCAGCTATCACAGGGTAGAGATCAAGTTTAGATGCTACGATCGTTACATTGCGGGATCCATCGAGTGCGAGCATAAGATTGTGGGGGAGGAATTGTTGTTGGGAAGTCGTCATTATCGCATCGCAAGGTGCACCCAGAAGTAGATCTATTCCGAGTTTACTCCAGTATTTTTTATTGAGATCAAGATATTGATGAATGGCCTGTCGGAAACGAAACCGGTCGGGCATTACTGCAGGTAAAACCGGATGAGGTATTTTGTTAGAGACAATCAGGTCGCGAAGCCGGGTAGTGCAATTATCCAGGAAAAAATCGTATTTGTAAAACTTGTTCTCTTCTTTTAAGTTCTCGCGGAGCGCTGCATAAATATTTCTTCTTTCAGCCTCTGAAAGATTCAGTACCTGTTCCGTTATTCCCCTGTTGGACACCTGGTAGTCGAAGCGAAAACTTTCGAATGGTTCAACACTGACATAGTATAGAAGTTTGCCGCGAACAAACTTTACGTAAAACCCATCGTCGTCAAAATTAAAAGTGCCATAGTTGAATACAATATCACTCACACTGTTGCTGTCTACTACGCGCACTGCGCTGTGCCCAAAGGTTGAGTAGAGTTCTGCGCCGGGTGTGCATGTGAGTAATGAAATACGGATCCGGGCGGAATCCTGGGCGAAAAGACTAAAGTTTAAAACAAGTAACAGGAAGATATAAAAAGGGTACTTTGAAAATCTTTTCATCAATAAAGATAGTTGTAGTAGGTAGAAAATCTCAGTCCTTGATTACCTGCTGTAATTTGGTGCTTCCTTGGTGATGTCAATGTCATGCGCATGGCTTTCGCGCATTCCCGCGTTAGTGATCTTAACAAAGGTTGCCTTTTGGAGCGCGGCGATGGTGGCTGCACCGCAATAGCCCATGCCTGCTTTCAAACCTCCGGTGAATTGGTGAGCAACTTCACGCAGGTTTCCTTTAAAAGCAACGCGACCTTCAATGCCTTCCGGAACAAACTTTTTAATATCATCTTCCACATCCTGGAAGTATCGATCACTGCTCCCCTGTGCCATTGCCCCTAAAGAGCCCATGCCGCGATACTGTTTAAATTTGCGCCCTTCATAAATAATCGTTTCGCCGGGGCTCTCTTCTGTGCCGGCAAATACATTACCCATCATTACACAGGTAGCGCCCGCCGCTAAGGCCTTTACCATATCTCCAGTATATCTGATACCGCCATCGCTGATGATACCCACGTTTCGGTTTTTTAATACAGACGCCGCCTCCATTACTGCTGTTATTTGTGGAACTCCGGTACCGGCAACTATACGCGTAGTGCAAATGGAACCGGGGCCAATCCCTACTTTCACTGCATCTGCACCCGCGTCAGCTAAGGCTTTTGCGCCTGCAGCAGTACCCACATTTCCCGCAATAACCTGCAGGGTAGGGTACGCCTTTTTGATAGCCTTCAGCATGTCTATTACTCCTTTTGTATGCCCGTGTGCACTATCGAGGCAAATTACATCCACCCCAACCTTGCTAAGGGCATTTACTCTTGCGATAGTGTCTTTTGTAATGCCTACGCCGGCACCAACTAATAGTCGTCCAAAATCGTCTTTAATAGCATGGGGGTGACTTTTCAATTTAAGAATATCACCAAATGTTACCAGGCCGATAAGTTTGCCCTGTTTATTTACAACAGGCAATTTTTCGATTTTATTTTTTTTAAAAATAAGTTCAGCTTTTTTGAGATCAGTACCTTCAGGGGCAGTTATGAGGTTTTCCGAAGTCATGATGCTGGCTACATCCTGTTTAAGATCCGTTTCAAATCTTAAGTCGCGGTTAGTAAGAATCCCCACCAGTTTATGCTGCTTGTCGACGATAGGAATGCCTCCGATACGATTCTCCCGCATGAGCCGCATAGCCTCGCCAATTGTTGCGTCTGGGTGGAGGGTAATAGGGTCCAGTATCAAACCATTCTCGCTTCGTTTTACCTTACGTACCTGGTCAGCCTGTTGATCTATGCTCATGTTTTTATGTAATATGCCCAAACCACCTTCTCTTGCAAGTGCAATAGCGAGATCGGCTTCGGTTACGGTATCCATAGCCGCACTTAGCATTGGGATATTTAAGGTAATCTTTTTTGTAAGCTGTGTTTTAATATCCACATCGCGGGGGAGTATCTGCGAATAAGCAGGCATCAGTAATACATCGTCGAATGTTAAGCCTTCACCGAAAAATCTTTTGGATTGCAGACTGGTGGAATTATTTATTGTAGCCATGTGCAAAGGTATAATCCTGCAGGCAAACTACAAAGTTTCGTTACAGAAGCCGATAACATTTGCCCGGAAGCGACTGGATAATGCCCTGCATCTCCAGCATTAGTAAGGCCTCTGCCATATTTCCGCTACTAAGATTACATCGTGAAACCAGCCCGTCTATCTGCATACTGTCGACCGTTGAAAGTACATTAGTAATGATGCGTTCGTTGTCTGTTAGCTCCACAAATAATTGGCGTTGCAGTTTTTTTTCTACGCTTTTTGTTTGCTTCCAGTTCATCATTTTTAGTATATCCTGCGCGTCAGTGACCAGTGATGCTTTGTTGGCTTTAATGAGATAATTACATCCTGAACTGCAAGCATCTGAAATTCGACCAGGTACAGCAAAAATATCCTTATTGTAACTGTTTGCTATTTCTGCGGTAATGAGCGACCCACCCTTGATATTACTTTCCACAACCACCAGCGCATCACATACTCCGGCAACAATGCGGTTTCGTCTTGGAAAATTTTGCCGGTCAGGATTTGTGAAACTCCTGAAATCGGTTAGTATTCCGCCATGAAGAATCATTTCTTTTGCTAATTGTTTATTTACAGGCGGGTAAATACGATCAAGGCCATGGGCTACGACGGCTACTGTAGCCAGGTTGTTCTGAAGAGCTGCCCTGTGAGAAATGCTGTCGATGCCGTAAGCAAGGCCACTAACGATCAAGATGTTTTCTTCCTGCAGGTCTTCAATTATTTTTTCACAAGCGGCCTTACCATATTCCGAATTTCTGCGGGTTCCAACTATGGAAATAATCCTGTCAGTATTTAAATCCGCTGTCCCTTTGTAATAGAGCAGCGACGGACTGTCGTAACAATTTAATAACCGGCGAGGGTAGTCGTCATTTACCAGGAATAATGGCCTTATATTATATTTCTCAATAAAGCTCACTTCTTCTTCGCAGGTTTTGAAATCCGCAAAATGTTTAATACCCTGCGCAGCAAGCATACCCATGCCTTCTACTTTGGCAAGTTGTTTAAGAGGCGCTTTAAAGATTGATTTGGCATCTCCATAAATTGATATTAATGCCTTTGCCCTTACGTCTCCGATATTCTCTGCCATTGTTAAAGCAATCTGGTAAAGGAGGTCATCTATCATACTTTTTTTACGAAGCAACAAGTTCAGATACAATAATTAAAAAAAGTACAGCAGAGAATGAAATGATTAATGCTTTTATTCACGGTTGGATATGGTGAAACAAACACCCAACTTCATGATCACTTGATGGAAGTTGAAGCAACCCCGAGGTAACAAACGGACGATTTAATTTCGGTAACGGCACCTTAATAAATTATTTGCCCTACGATCAATAAAGTCATATTTAGATCTTTGGAGCTCAGTATTTCGGTATGCCGACCATGATGCCAATATATTATGAAGTCCATTATCAGCTTTCGCTTCTTCGGTCCATCTAATCTGGTAACAATCTATTTTAAAAAGTAACATTGTGAATTTAACTGTATCAACAATCTCCACAGATTTTCAAATATTAACTCGGGAGTGATGACAACAATTGAGAAGTGGGGGAAGCTTAAACCTTAATTATTTAAAATGCTTAGTTCAGTCCGACGATTCTTCGCTTTCCCTTCCTCCGTAGAATTTGGAGCAATTGGAAGTGTCTCACCAAATCCTTTTGCAAGTAGTCTTTTCGGGGTTATCCCTTTACTTTTAAGATAAGTGGTAACTGCGTTAGCCCGGTTAATACTGAGAAGCAAATTATCCGCAGGCTTGCCAACATTATCCGTATAACCATTTATCTGGATAGCAGCGGATGGATTCTCGTTCAGAAGTAACACCAGTTTGTCTAACTCAGCGATTGAGGTTGGTTCGAGGTCATATTTTTTAGTGGCAAAAAAGATATTTTTTAAAAGAACCGAAGCGCCTTTTTCAATTGGCTGTAATGGAATGTCCACTTGAAGCGATGAGTCCGGGAGGTGATTTATCATAGAAAAATTATCGGAATAAAAGAGATAGCCTTTTCGATTGACATTGAAAGCGTAATCTTTTCCCTCTGGTAAAGTTACCAGGTAGTTTCCATCCTCATCGGTTTGCAGGCGGGAGATTAACTTTCGTGTGCTAATATCCGTTAGTTCAACTAATGACGGCAGACCGACTCCCGTTTTCTTGTCAAAAACTTTGCCTTTTACCCAGAGTGTTTTTAGTGCTTTGATGTCGTCTCGAAGCTTAAAAGTATACAGGTCGAGTCCACCCCTTGTATCACTGCCATCACTTGCATAATAAGCAGTTTTACCGTCTGAAGATACTATAAGGGAACCTTCGTCGTCGATCGTGTTAATCGGGTAACCGAGGTTTACAGCAGTATCAAATTTATCCGTAAGGGTTTTGCGGGCCACAAACAAGTCAGTCAGGCCATATCCCATACGTCCATTGCTATTGAAATAAAGGCTTTGATTATCCGCATGTATGAAAGGGCAACCCTCATCCCCAACTGTATTTACTGTAGCGCCGAGATTTTCTGCCACACCCCATTTTCCGGTACTTGTACGGTGGGTTACCCAAATGTCTTTACCCCCAAAACCCCCGGGTCTGCTGCTTGAAAAATATAAATCGCGTTTATCTGGTGATAGGGACGGGGAAGACTCCCAAAAATCAGTGTTGATGCTTCCCAGGTTTTCAGGTTCAGTCCAACCACCGCTCTTAGTTTTATAGGCAATATAAAGGTCGCAACTGCCTACGCCTTCAGGGTAATTACAACCAGTGAAGATGAGCCACTGGCCATCCTGGGAAATATTTTGCGCACCCTCATTTAAGTTGGTATTAATCTTGCCGGAAACAGGCACTGCTTTGCTCCATTTTCCATTGCTAAAGCGACTCTCGTAGAAATCTTCATCGTTATTTTCACGCCGTGTAAATATCATCCTGCTTCCATCGATGGTTAACGAGGGGAAATACTCGAGCGCTTTAGAATTGATGCTATCACCCATATTGGCAGGCGAAAAAATATATTTTCCACGCGGGTGCTTTTTTTCGTAATCTATAGCAAATTCATATGCAGCTTTACGATAATTACCAGCTTTTATGCTTTGCGGGTTTAGCTTAGGTGTACCTAAAAACCTGTTTACTGTTTCCAGAGCTTTTGTAAAATTGCCTACACCTGCTAAGGATATTGAGTAAGGGAGCAGAAAGGTTTCTGAATATTGCTGATCCATTTCAAGCCCCTTTTCAAAATCAGCGACCGAAGCCGAATAGTTTTTCAGATTTGCATAAATTCCGGCTCTTGAAAGATATACATCAACAAATTTAGGCTCAGCTTTTAATGCTTCTTCCAGGTGAGCAAGTGCATCAGCGTATTTTCCACCTTGCGCTTCTTCATATGCCTGCCCGTAAATTTGACCGGCTTTTTTGTTTACTTTATCGGGATTATACCACTGCCCAAATGATACAAACCTAAGTGTGTTGCAAA
>JANXYS010000268.1 GCA_025355935.1 Chitinophagales bacterium
CTAATTCGTGTGATTCGTGTTCATAAACGATATAAGCTTACAATATCAATTTATACTTTTTGCTGCCTGATATTGACTCATTGATAGCACTCCTTTGAATTGAAAATTTGTTTCAGTACATTTAACTCTCTCCCTTAGCTACAAAGTCATAACCTTCAAAAATTTAACCTTAAAATTATGAGTAAGTTTTTTTTCTGTACTGTTGGAATCTTATTAGAATTGGCAATACTCTGTAGCTGCACCGGCAATGCGAGTATAAAAAATACCGGCTCGGACGAAAATCTATCGGCGCATAAAGACAGCATTGAATATTTTAATTTACGCCCAACATTGGAAAAAAAGTACGGTTATTCACATGCAGTCAAAATTGGGAATGATCTTAAAATTTCCGGTGCAGTAAGTATGAATGATTCAGGGATGATAATAGGCGCGGGTGATATGCAGCAACAGATGAAAAACTGTTACAGTGATTTGGAAAAGGTGTTACGGCACTATGGCTTTACTTTTGATGATGTAGTGGCGGAAAATATTTACACTACCAGTATGACAGATTTTATTAAAGCATCCGGCCTTCGTAATTCAATTTATAAAAAGCAATTCCCGACAGGTACATGGCTTGAAGTTAAAGGACTGGCTGTAGAAGGACAGCTAATCGAAATCGATATGGAGGCGCACAAGTCGAACTAATTTAATGGGGTTGTCAGTTGGCCTACCGAGGGCTATCGAGAAACAATTTCACACAAATATTCACACTCATGTAACGATAGACGTGGGTGAGAGAGTCTTCAACCTTTAATACCCACTGGTGTAATTTCCTTGTATAGGCGAAACACCTGCAATAAATGTTCTAAGTTTGGTAACTTAGACTTACGTTCGTCAATAACGCTTACACCAAATTTTTATGAAATTATTATTTTTGTTCTTTTTCATTCCCTCCACCTTGTCTGCACAAGATCAAGATAAAGGTGCATCTCTTGCCATAACTTTTATAAATTCTTTGAGTAGTAGCCAAAAAGCAAAGACCTTATTTTCTTTCGAAGATATGAGTCGCTATGACTGGCATTATCTTCCTGCAACGATGGTGGTCAGGACCGGCATTGCTCTCCGAGAATTAGATAATGATCAGAAAAAATCGATTTCTGTCTTGCTCGATCATTATTTAAGTGATAAGGGTTACGCTAAGACACAGGATATTATGAACAACGAATATCTGCTAAAGGAGTTAGAGCCAACTAACCCAAACCGTGTACCAGAAAATTATTTTGTAGCCATATACGGAAGTCCTGGTAAGGACAGTACCTGGGGCTGGAAATTCAGTGGGCATCACGTTGCGCTTAACTTCACCATTGTACAAAATAAACTTGCATTTGCTCCCTTCTTTTTTGGTATCTATCCTGCAGAAATAGATACCGGTAAGGGCAAAGGACGTCGAATAATTACAGATGAAGAAGATCTTGGCTTCAAATTAGTAAATACACTAACCGTTCAACAAAAAGCAATAGCGATTTTTCAATTGAAGGCCTTCACCGATATTGTTACTACCAATTCAGCGCAGGTTGGTAGTTTAAATAATGTTGGGATACTAACCAAAGAACTTGCGCCTCAACAAAAAGACATTTTAACTAAGCTGATAGTAGCATATCTTTCTTCGATGCCAAAAGAAATCGCTGAAGCGCGGATGAAAAGGATTTTGTCGGAAGATTCAAATAAAATAAGATTCGGATGGGCAGGTAGTTTAGTGAAAGGTACTCCGCACTATTACAGAATCCAGGGAAAAACATTTCTCATAGAATTTGATAATAGCCAACACAAAGCCAATCATATCCACACCGTTTGGCGAGATTTTAATGGTGATTTTGGCGAGGACCTTTTAAAAGAACATTACCAGACTAGCAGACATCATCATCACTAATACACGTCGATAAGTTAAGGAACAGGATGTGATCACCAGAGAATTTTATAATTCCTACCCAAGGATATGCCGAATCAGCATCAGCGTTTCCAATCCCATAATAATGGCGCATCGGAAAATGACCCAGGTGGAGTATACTGCAATACATTTGAAAGGTAATCATTGGTGTTGTTATTCAACATAAGCTCAGCACATCAACAAGATGTGAGATCCTGTCTCTCCCGCGCTATAGTTTATTATTTGACTGCAGCTAAGGCAGCTGCATAATCAGGTTCCTGTCCAATTTCCGGCACTTGTTGTTCGTATACAATTTTGCCTTCAGGATTAACGACAATGACCGCACGACTTAGCAAACCCCTCATTGCCCCGTCCGCCATTTGTACGCCATAAGAATGGCCAAAATCGTTTCTGAAGTCTGAAAGCATTATTACATTTTCTATTCCCTCGGCGCCACAAAATTGCTTTTGTGCAAAAGGCAGATCTTTTGAAATACAAAGCACCGTTGTATTTTTAAGGCCTGCAGCATCTTCGTTAAATTTCCTCACAGATTTGCTGCATACACCGGTATTTACACTTGGAAAAATATTCATTATTACAAATTTCCCCTTGAAGTCAGAGAAGGTTTTCTCGGAAAGGTCAACTCCGGTTAGAGCAAAATCCTTTACAGTTGTACCTACAGCAGGTAATTTTCCTACGGTGTGAACTGCATGTCCGCCGAGTGTAATAGCAGTTCCGGTTGTATTTTCCATTTTCGTTTTTTTAGTTTTATAGGCGTGGGAACGAGTTTGTGCGAAGCAGCCGGCAGAAATAAGTATACTGGCAGCAGCAGTAATAATCAGTTTCAGTGCAAAACCATTCGATTTGTTACCCATAACGTGTGATAATAAGTTTGGGCGCAAATGTAAGGTAATATCATGATCACGTTTAATGTTCAGGGATTATTTTATAAGGTTCCTAAAAGAAAAATAAAAATAGTTAATTTGTATGCAAGGTAATGATCGGTATGGTCTGTTTAGGCTAAACGGAATGCATCTGAATATTAGGTACAGCTGAAACTTTTAGTCTTGGTGAAATTAGAGAACATATTAAATAACACGGAATGACAAACATTTGCATGATTATGGATTCTGGAAATATCAGGGAGGTAAAACAATTCCTTCGGTCTCCCAAATACTTAATTTATAATTTTTCTACGAACATTATAAGCACCTAGTTCCTTTTAAAGCATTACTTTACTTTTCAAAGTTGATAGCATGAAAGGTATTTCCCGAACGGTATGGATATTATCTCTCGTGAGCCTTTTCACGGATACCGCCAGTGAGATGCTATACCCCGTTATGCCCCTGTACCTCAAAAGCATTGGATTCTCAATCCTCTTAATCGGGGTGCTTGAGGGATTCGCAGAAGCCATAGCCGGCCTAAGCAAGGGATATTTCGGAAAGCTTTCGGATACAATTAATCGTAGAATGCCTTTTGTTCAATGGGGCTACTTTTTGAGTGCCATTTCTAAACCCATGATGGCAGCCTTCGTGACGCCGGTATGGATATTTTTCGTTAGAACAATTGACCGTTTTGGCAAGGGGCTGAGAACGGGGGCGCGAGACGCAGTTTTGTCAGACGAAGCTACTCCAGCCACTAAAGGAACGGTGTTTGGATTCCATCGTTCCATGGATACAATCGGAGCAGTGCTCGGTCCTGTTGCAGCTTTGATTTACCTATACAGATACCCGGGCGACTATAAAATGCTTTTTATCTTAGCACTGGTTCCGGGATTGCTGGCTGTAGCATGTTCATTTTTATTAAAAGATAAATTTCGGGTTGTCCGTACCGGGGCGGTCAATGTCAGGTTCTTTTCTTTTTTTAAATATTGGAATCAAAGTGCGGAGATTTACCGCAGGCTGGTGGTCGGCTTGTTAATATTTACGCTGGTTAACAGTTCCGATGTTTTCCTGTTGCTAAAAGCGAAACAAGCGGGGCTAAATGACAGCCAGGTGCTCATGGTATATATTTTCTACAACCTAATTTACGCCGCCTTTGCTTTCCCGGTAGGCGTCGTCGCAGATAAGGTCGGTCTTAAAAAGATCTTTCTGTTTGGGTTGGTACTATTTATCATGGTCTACACCGGCATGGCTTTCGCCAGTTTGCCTGTACATTTTTATATTTTATTTTTCCTTTACGGTTTATACGCATCTGCTACAGAAGGAGTGTCTAAAGCATGGATAAGTAATATCTCGCAGGCGAAGGATACAGCAACTGCTATCGGGAGCTATGCAGCCTTTCAAAGTATTGTAACTATGCTGGCTAGTTCACTTGCTGGCCTGACCTGGTATTTGTTTGGGCCGGGAGCTAGTTTCTTGCTATCCGCAGCAATTGCAGCGGTTGTAGTTGTTTATATTTCCTCCATTCCTGGAAAGGCGTAAGGTACACTTGAGAACACTCAGCCTGATTATACCCTGCCTGTACTTGATATTGATAGACTTCCTCTATCAAATGTTGACAAGAGATGAATTCGATCCTGGAAAACGGCATGCTTCCTGTTATAGTGTTTCGTGCTATCTAATTTGGCGGATTAATGCACAAATTTGCATATTTTTAAATTATATTAAATGTTCAAATCATGAAATGGATTGGAAGCAGGGAAAGCAGTAACGTAGATGATCGTCGTGGTATGTCAGGTCGCGGGCTTGCGACAGGTGGTGGGGTAGTGGGTGTAGTAATTTACGTGGTGTATAGCTTATTAAGCGGTAATAGTATTGATCCATCGCAGATTACCGGCCGACTTGATCCAAATAGTAACAGTCAAACCACAACACTGAGTCCGGAGGCACAGGCACAGGATGATCAACGGGCAAAGTTCGTGAAAGTTGTATTGGCGGAAACAGAGGATGTATGGCATGAGATTTTTGCTGAGAGTGGAAAAAATTACACCTATCCAACCTTGGTTTTGTTCCGTGATGAAGTAGCATCTGCCTGCGGTGGGGCAAGTTCAGCGTCGGGTCCTTTTTATTGCCCGGGCGATCAAAAATTATATATAGATCTTTCTTTCTACCAGGATCTTCAAGATAAGTTACATGCACCGGGCGACTTTCCCATGGCTTACGTTGTGGCCCATGAAGTGGGTCACCACATACAAAATCTTTTGGGTGTGTCGGATAAAATGAATAAGCTTCGCGAACAGTTAAGTGAAACAGAGTATAACCGATATTCAGTGATGCTTGAACTGCAGGCAGATTTTTATGCAGGCGTTTGGGCCAACCATGCGCAAAAGATGAAAAATATTTTAGACCCGGGGGATATTGAAGAAGCTTTGAATGCTGCAAGTGCGATCGGGGACGACCGGTTGCAAAAGCAGGCTACTGGCCGTGTAATGCCCGATGCATTTACGCATGGAACCTCAGCGCAACGGATGTATTGGTTTAAAAAAGGGTTTGAAACTGGCGACATCAAGCAGGGCGATACCTTCCATTCCCCTGATCTGTAAATAAGAGGGGCGGAGATTATTTCATTCAAACTGCTCTTTTTTAATAAGTATTACCATACTGCCTATATTTTCGGCTTAAAACTGCCGCTTGCCATAGGTAATAAAAGACAAGCTGTCATCCCTGTTACTTGATACGATTCTATCCCTGGCCAATCACTTTTTTTTGAGCAAATAATTTTCATGAGAATATTTTTTATTGTAGCATTAATTTTCATTACGATTTCCTGCTGCGCTCAAAAAACTAATTATGTTGCTCATGTCGAACGCTCCGATGGTATTCTAATCCCGTTCTCATTAACATGGCTTAAGGAAAAAGGTAAAAACAGCTGGCTTATTCGTAATGCCGCGGAGCAAATTATTGTAGCGATGTACAAATACAGGGCGATTCGGTTATTGTGCATATGCCCGTATTTGAATCGGAATTTCGTTTAGTATCGCACGCTGGGGTACTTACCGGCCAGTGGATTAAGGGAGGTTCTGTAAGAAACCAAGTAATGGCTTTCACCGCAACTCCAGGTAACCGGCGATTTAATGGGGCTCAGGCCGCGCTAAATAGCCTAACTGGTCGCTGGTCTGTAAAATTTAAGGATACGTTCGATAGCAGTGTTGCAGAATTTAACCAGACCGGGAACAAACTTACAGGCACTTTTTTAAATCCTACAGGTGACTATCGTTACCAGGAGGGAACCGTAACAGGTGATTCCATTTTCCTTAGTTCATTCGATGGTGGCCATGCATTCCTATTTACTGC
>JANXYS010000364.1 GCA_025355935.1 Chitinophagales bacterium
TTGCCAGCTTTTCCGTTACAAGCGTACTCTACTATCTTCGGCGCAAAACGAAGAATGTGTTTATTAGTACTCCTTCAAGAGGGGCAGAAATTATTAAATCCCATAAGATACTCGCGTTTTCCAAAGAGCAACCTGTAGAAGCAGACTAAGACTGAGAGCCCGTACATATTCCATCAGAATACGATTGTAATCTTTTTTATGCACTTGCATACCGCAGATTTTTATAAATTTGCAACCTAGCAATATTATCATGACAGAAGATTTGAGTTTAGTAATTGAAGAGACGGCCATACAAATGACGAAAGCACTTGATCATTTAGAGTCGGAACTAGTAAAAATCCGTGCGGGTAAAGCTACTCCGAACATGCTCGACGGAATTATGGCTGATTATTATGGAAATCCCACAGCAATAAACCAAGTGGCTAACGTGACTGCCATGGATGCCCGAACTCTATCGGTTCAACCATGGGAGAAAAATATGCTGGCGGTTATCGAGAGAGCCATTATTGCCGCCAATATCGGGATTAACCCACAAAATGATGGTAATATTATCCGCCTCTTTTTGCCACCGTTAACTGAAGAAAGACGAAAAGAACTAGTTAAGAGGTGCAACGCAGAGGGAGAGCACGCTAAAGTGTCGATCAGAAACATACGGAGGGATGGCATTGAAGATATTAAAAAACTTCAGAAAGATGGATTGAGCGAAGATGAATGTAAAGATGCTGAAGTTGAAACACAGTCACTGACCGATAAATATATCGTGCTCATTGAAAAACACCTGGTTGCAAAGGAAAAAGAAATAATGTTGGTATAGTTACCCGAATTAAATCTAAGTATTGATCTAATTAAAACCTGATCCATGCAGTCATCTATGCGAGAAACATGGTTTTTGATAATATCGATACCATTGTACTGCATTCTTATTGGAGCTGAAGTCATTTTAAGCAACTGGAAGTCTAATAAGTTTTATACCCTCAAAGATTGTATTGAAAATGTATACCTCACGCTGCTAAATGCGGGTCTCGACCTTTTTTTGCGTTGGGTATTCTATGTTAGTATCCTCACGTGGAGTTTTCATCATCATTTTTTAAGAATTGGGAATGTATATGCCTACTGGCTGATACTATTTATACTCGAAGACCTCGCATTCTATTTTGAACACCGCATAGATCATTATTGCAGGCTTTTTTGGGCTGTACATGTTACCCATCATTCATCAGAAGAATTTAATTTGACCACCGGATTCCGATCTTCGGTTTTTCAGCCCTTTTACAGGTTTTTTTATTTTATTCCGATCGCTCTGCTTGGTTTCGATCCGCTCGATATTGTTTTTATGTACTCTCTTACGCAAACCTACGGGATTCTCGTTCACACGAGGTACATTCATAAGATGCCCGGGTGGTTTGAGGCAATTTTTGTAAGTCCGAGCCATCACCGGGTTCATCATGCCAGTAATATCAGGTATCTCGATAAGAACATGGGTATGTGCCTCATCATCTGGGATAGAATGTTTGGCACTTTTCAGGAAGAACTTTTCACGGATCCGGTAAAATATGGTCTTACCAAACAAATAGAATTTGCCCGAAAGCCACTTAGAGTAATCTTTCATGAATGGGAAAATATAGCAGGGGATCTCAAAAAAAGCGATTCGGTTGCCACAATGTTCAAATATGTTTTTAAAGCGCCCGGGTGGAGTCACGATGGGAGTTCGAAAACTGCTACCCAATTAAGAAAAGAACTCGACGTGATAAACCGCCTGTAACCTCCAGACTCCGGTTGGACATACTACCTTTATTTACCGTTAAAAACTTTGCGCAATTCATGCAAATTGTTGAAGTAACCAATCAAATTCAGGAACAGTTGTTTGTAGAAATGGCTGTTGAAATTTATAGAGAAGACCCTCAATGGATAAGGCCACTCGACAAAGATGTCCTGGATGTTTTCGACAAGAAAAAAAACAAAGCTTTTCGGTGGGGTTCAGTAATTCGATGGTTATTTATTGATGATAACGGCAAAGTTGCGGGCCGTGTCGCCGCATTTACAAACTCAAAATATAAGAATAAAGGAGACGACATAGCTGTAGGCGGAATAGGTTTTTTTGAATGCATTGACAACCGTGAAACGGCCTTTCTAATTTTGGACACCGCCAAAGCCTGGCTTGCTAATAGTGGGATGTCTGCAATGGATGGCCCTATAAATTTTGGTGAACGTGATCGCTGGTGGGGTATGGTAACAAAAGGCTTTACGGAGCCGCTTTACTGCATGAACTATAACCCGGAATACTATGTTAGTTTTTTTGAAGAATATGGTTTTCAGCCATTCTTTCAACAAGTATGTTTCGATATGCTTCCAAAAGCTCCACTTGATCAGAAGATCTGGGATCGCCATGCTGCTGTCGCAAAGGACAAACTTTTTAATTCAATGCACATTCGCAAAGACAAACTTGAAAAGTTCGCATCTGATTTTGCCACCATTTATAACAAGGCTTGGGCGGGACATGGCGGCTTAAAACAAATGTCCGCAGACCAGGTATTGATTCTTTTTAAAACAATGAAACCTGTAATGGATGAGCGCATTATCTGGTTTGCGTACCATGGAAGTGATCCCATAGCTATGTTTGTAAATCTCCCGGACCTTAACCAATGGTTTAGACACCTGCACGGAAAGTTCGGATTGTTGCAGAAAATTAAATTTCTTTTTTTAAAAAAATTTAAACCTAACAAAAAATTTACAGGTATTGTATTCGGCGTGGTACCTGAATGGCAGGGAAAGGGTGTAGATGCTTACATTATAGCAGAAGCCGCGAAGATGGTTCAGTCGCCACGTGTTCCATATTCGGAATACGAGATGCAATGGATTGGCGATTTCAACCCCAAAATGCTGAACATTGCCGCCAGCCTCGGCGAAGTTCGCCGTAGCCGCCAACTCACTACCTATCGCTACCTCTTTGATCGCGGTAAGGAATTTAAGCGTCATCCCATTTTAAATTAATCTACTTACAAATTGTAAATTTGCATTGTAGAAATAACCCTAACTTTCGCATGTTAAAAGGGACGTTAAACCCATTTTAACTAGTACGTTCATTCAGGTTTTAACTTCGATCAGTCATTCATTGCAAAAGAAGATGGTTTATAATTATGGAAGATAGATTTATAGTTTCGGCGCGGAAGTACAGACCGCAAAATTTCAGCACGGTTATAGGCCAGTCGCACATTACCACTACGCTTAAAAACGCCATCAATAATAACCAACTGGCCCACGCCTTTCTGTTTTGCGGGCCACGGGGTGTAGGAAAAACTACCTGCGCCAGGATACTGGCTAAAACCATTAATTGCGAAAACAAATCCACAGCCGGCGAAGCCTGTAATGTCTGTAATAGCTGCGTATCGTTTGATAACGGATCATCAATGAACATTCATGAACTCGATGCTGCGAGTAATAACTCTGTTGATGACATCCGTTCCCTGGTCGAACAGGTAAGGTTTGCGCCGCAAGCAGGAGATTATAAAGTGTACATCGTGGATGAGGTTCATATGCTGAGCGCAGCAGCTTTCAATGCATTCCTTAAAACACTGGAGGAACCGCCGCCCTATGCTATTTTTATCCTGGCAACAACCGAAAAACATAAAATCCTTCCCACTATATTAAGCAGGTGCCAGATTTTTGATTTTAAAAGGATTACTATAAATGACACCGTCGACCATCTTCGCGAGATCTGTGATAAAGAATTAATTGTTGCCGAGAAGGCTGCATTACACATGATCGCGCAAAAAAGCGAAGGCTGTATGCGTGATTCACTAAGTATCCTTGATAAGATTGTAAGTTTCACAGGGGGCCAGATTACTTATGCAAATACGCTGGAACATCTTAATATTCTGGATGAAGATTATTATTTCCGCATGCTAGGCTATATGCGTGGCCAGGAATTAAGTGAGGCGTTATTATTGTTTGACGATATAAATCAGAAAGGCTTTGAGGGAGACACCTTTCTTGATGGCTTCACCGAATTTGTAAGAAATCTATTGGTAAGCAGGGATGCAAAAGCTGCTGTTCTGCTGGAGGTTGCAGAGGATTTCAGGCAAAAGTATTTGCAGGCTTCCCAGGAAGTAGATGCATCCTGGATGATAGCTGCCCTTAACTTACTTACTGATAGTAACATTGGATATAAACAGGCCCGCAACAAAAAACTATTTGTAGAAATGACGCTGATTAAGTTATGCTACCTGCAGCAGGCAATTGAAATAGCGTCAACTGGTAATGCGGTGTCAAAAAAAAAACTGACTGATAACGGAAAAGCAGTAGCATTTCGAGCCTTGTCAATTACAAAAGTGAAGGAAGAACCTGTCCTTAATAAGCTTCCTCAAATGATACCCGAGGCCAGTGCATCGCTTATGATAGAAAAACCGGTTTCTACGGAGGCCCCTCAACGCGAATTGGCTGACTCAATCAATGGAAAAACTAAGCTAGCCACGGAAATTTCAAATACCAGGTCAATGGGAACTCTTGGCAAGATCCGGGAGAAACTTGCGGAGAAAAACAGGGCGGCTACTGGCCCAAAACCACTCGTGCTTGACGAACTTGAAGTTGCAATCGCGCTTCATATTGAATTATTAATTTCTCAGAAAAACAACCTGGGAGCCAGCAACTTAAAAACTGCAGGTTTAAAGATAAAGGATGAAAACAGTTTTGTAATTATTACAGGCAATACATTACAGCAAAAAGTGATCGAGGCAGAAAGGTCGGGCCTTATTGACCACCTTCAAAAATATTTCAATAACAGGGTCCTTAAATATTCGATCGTTATTGAAGAAGTAACGAGCGATGTAATCCCGGAAGAAAAACAATTGAACAGGAAGCAGCAATACCTGCTTCTAACCCAACAATACCCGAAAATAAAGGAACTTCGCGACAGGCTAAAGTTGGAGATCGATTAATAAATAACCATGAAACACTGGCAAAGTAGTCAGTTGGATGAAAGTGCCCGCCTATTGCACTTGTCTATCCCCGGGGTTAAAATCTGGCCCTAACTTTACGCATTTTGCCTTAATTTCGGGCATAAATTCAAAATAGAAACTATTCATTATGGCAGAAGTGATACGCATGCCGCTGTTGAGCGATACGATGACAGAAGGGAAAATAGTAGCATGGAATAAAAAAGTAGGCGATACGGTGAAGGCTGACGACGTGCTTGCGGACGTGGAAACTGATAAAGCGACTATGGAAGTGAACGGCTATGTTGATGGTACGCTTCTCTATATTGGTGTAGAAGCTGGTACTGCTGCAAAAGTCAACCAGATCATTGCGATCGTGGGTAAAGAAGGGGAGGATTATTCTTCTTTGCTCGACGGGGACAAAAAAGCGACTACAAGTACCTCTGAAGAGGCAAATATTGCTCTTAATAAAGAAGATACAAAAGCTGCTCCTGCTAAAGAAGAAACCAAAGCTGCTGCCACCGAATCAACAGGATCGTCCTCAGCAAAAGTTATGCTTCCCGCGGGAGCTAAAGAAATCAGGATGCCTTTATTAAGTGATACCATGACTGAAGGAAAAATAGTATCCTGGAATAAGAAAGTAGGTGACGCCGTAAAGTCTGATGATGTTCTCGCTGATGTTGAAACTGATAAAGCAACAATGGAAGTTGTAGGTTATGAGGAAGGTACTCTATTATACATCGGGGTGGAAGCTGGAAACGCAGCTAAAATTAACGAGATTATCGCGATTGTTGGAAAACCTGGTACAGATGTAAGTGACTATGTTGCTGCCGAAAAAAGCGGTGCTAATTCTGCAGAAAAAACATCAGATGTTTCGCCTGCACCGGACGCTGGTTCTCAGGGAAAACAACCTGACGAAACTTCCGGCTCAAGTGAGAACACAGAAAATAGCGGAAGAGTAAAAGCTTCTCCTCTTGCAAAAAAACTTGCTGCAGACAAAGGTATTGATATTGCAAAAATCAATGGTAGCGGCGACAATGGCAGGGTTACTAAGAAGGATGTAGATGCGTATAAAGAACCCCAACTTCAGGCTAAACCAGCAGGCCAGCCAGAAAGTAAGCCAGCAGATAAACAGCCGGTCGCAGCCTTTAAAAATAGCGGTGAAGAAGCATATACTGATATTGAACTCACTCAAATGCGAAAGGTTATTGCCCGCCGCCTCGGAGAGAGCAAATTCAGTGCGCCGCATTTTTACCTCACCATGGAAATCAACATGGATAACGCAATAGTTGCCCGCACAGCAATGAATGAGGTAAGCCCGGTTAAGATATCTTTTAACGATATGCTTATTAAAGCTTGTGCCACTGCATTACGTCAGCATCCAGATGTTAATAGCAGCTGGATGGGAGAATTTATAAGACAGAATCATCATATTCACATCGGTTCCGCGTTAGCGTTACCAGAAGGCCTGATCGTACCAGTTATTAAATTTGCCGATCAAAAAACCCTTTCACAGATAGCGGCAGATGCGAAGGCTCTTTATGCAAAAGCAAAAGACAAAAAACTGCAGCCGGCCGAATTCAGTGGAAATACATTTACTATTTCAAATCTCGGGATGATGGAAATAGATGAATTTACGGCAATTATTAATCCGCCTGACAGCGCTATACTTGCGGTGGGCAGGATCAAAGAAACGGTTGTAAAAAAAGGTGGAGGTTTCGATGTCACCAACATTATGAAGGTAACCCTGAGCTGCGACCATCGCAGTGTAGATGGAGCCGTAGGTGCATCCTTCCTTCAAACGTTAAAGAAGTATATGGAGAATCCTGTCATCATGCTGGTATAGAGTTCAATAAAATAATAATGCAAGTGCCGGTCTATGCCGGCACTTTTTTTATGTCCATGAGTAAGATATTTAAAAGGCTTAGGGATGCAACTAAATGAAAAAAAATTTAATCAACTTTCAATATATTTTGAAAGTTCAGAAATACAACTTAATTTTAGGTCATGAAATTAGCAGATGCAAAACAACAATTTATTAGCAGCTGGGGAGCGTTTGGAACTCATTGGGGGATCAACAGGACGATGGCGCAGATCCACGCCTTATTGTTGGTGAGCGTGAGCCCGATAACACAGGACGATATCATGGAACAGCTTTCCATAAGCCGGGGCAATGTGAATATGAATATTCGCGATCTTATAGGTTGGGGTCTAGTGGAGCGCATTATCATCACCGGAGAAAGAAAGGAATTTTTTACCGCTGAGAAGGATATTTGGAAGGTGGCTACTCAAATTATTAAAGAACGGAAGAAGAGAGAGCTTGACCCAATGATAAGATTGCTTGCACAGCTGGAAAATATTGATGATGATAAGAAAGATAAAGACGTAAAACAATTCATTGAAGTAATCCGTGGGATTAAGAAACTCGGCGGCCAGGCTGATAAGGTGCTGGGGGCAATGGTAAATGCTGAAGAAAATTGGTTTACCGGGAGTATGCTTAAAATGTTTAAATAAGAAAGGAAGTTCAAATACGATTAAATTTTACTGCTTTCTGAACCTTTAATTATATAATCATGATAAAATTTAAAAAGGTTGACGTTTGGATGAGTGTGTTTTTAATTACAGCAGGTACTATTATCAGCGCCATTGTACCGGAGAAGAGCATTCTATACTTTTATTTTATCATTGGTACATGGCAAATTATAAGCATGCTCACACATCTGGCTTTTAAATGGTTTACACATTCATTACAACGAACAACTTACCAATTAGCAGTGGCAATTATGCTTGCAATAGCTGTTTACGGGAGTGTTTTTTCTATTCCTGTGTTAACTGACTATCTCCTGTTATTCATATCTCCATTGTTAGCGATATACTACACACATCTATGTTACCAGGAATCATACGTTGCCTTAAAACGACCACTTGCCTATTTGCGATAGTTCTATTATCCATCTAATTTTAAAAACTATGAATCATTTCATCGTCACTTACTCTTAACTCTAGGACCTTCTAAAAAATTTGCAACTTCGTTTATGAGAGAACATCCCGTAATATTATTTGATGGGGTCTGCAACCTTTGCAACGCGGCTGTACAATTCGTAATAAAGTACGACCGGGAAAAATTATTCAGGTTTGCGTCTCTTCAAAGTGACGCAGGCACACTATTGCTTCGAAACAAATACCCTGATTCTAATTTCCCAGATTCGATCATCCTTGTTATAGGTAGTAAATTTTATACGAGATCTACTGCTGCATTGTTAATAGCCAGGAAACTTGGTGGCATTATCAGCTTCCTTTATGGCTTCATTATTGTACCGGCATTCATACGAAACCTGTTATACAAAGTCATTGCAAAAAACCGGTATAAATGGTTTGGACGCACTGCAGAATGTATGATGCCAACATCTGAGTTACAATCCAGGTTTTTATAAACTAATTATATGTCTTCAAAAAAAACAGTCGTACTTGGCGCGTCTCCCAACCCCCAACGCTATAGCTATCTTGCAGTCAATAAATTAGCGGAACACCAGCATGAAGTAATTCCAATTGGCAAAAGTGTCGGCATTATTAATACACTCGAGGTGATAACAGAAACTCCCGATTTAAATGATGTTGATACGGTTACCCTTTATCTTAACCCTGCCAACCAGCAGTCCTATTACAACTACATCGTCAAACTCCATCCTAAGAGAATCATTTTCAAC
>JANXYS010000376.1 GCA_025355935.1 Chitinophagales bacterium
GCAATGCCGGTCCCGGCAACTATGGTATTGATATTTTACGTGGCCACAGTCATCATTTCTGCATTGATACATATGATAACCTAAGGCAGCTGTCCGGCATACTTTTATGCGTTGTAATACCTTTTTGGATATTACGGTCAAAGTTTACCACCGTTTCAGTGCAAAGTTTACCACTCATTTAGGATCTGTGTAGCTGATGTAATTTAGTTTTTTTTCTTCTGTCTTAATGAATCGCCTTTTAATTCTATTTTATTAGCATTCGCTGTCAGTCTGTCGCATATTGCATCTGCAAGGGTTGGTTCATTGATGTATTCGTGCCATTTATTAACGGGCAACTGTGATGTCACGATTGTTGCACCTTTGGCGAAGCGATCTTCCAGTATTTGTAGTAATGTTAAACGCATATCATGGTTCAGGGGCTGTAGGCCAAAGTCATCAATAATAAGTAAGGGAGTTTTGGCAATCATATTCAGCCAGCGGATGTAAGTGCCATCTAATCTCGCTGCGGCCAATGCTTCAATAAATCTATTCATAGAATAATAGAGTGTCCGGTGCCCGAGTATACAAGCGTTTCTACCCAAAGCACAAGCCAGGTAACTTTTTCCGCATCCTGTGGCTCCGGTAATTAAAAGGTTCTCTGATTTTTCAATGAAGGTTCCATCCGTTAGCATGGCCAGCACTTCTTTAGTGATCCCTCGTCCCGGGGTACAGTTGATTTGTTCAGGTGTAGCGTGGTAACGAAGTTTAGACAAGCGTAAATAAAGTTGGGTTCGCTGATAGACCCGGTAACCTGATTCGGCTTCTGTCAGCGAAGCAATCAGGGCATGGGGTTCGGGGTGCTGGTGTACAGGTTGTTGGAGGATTGCCTCATATCGTTTAGCCATACCTGTTAATCTAAGTTCCTGCAATTGTTCCAATGTGCTTTGTTGATTCATATTGTTGTTTTAATAGTTAAAAAATAAAGTATTTACTGGTAGGTATCGGGTCCCCGAAGATTAGGGTGATCCGGAAGGCAAAACAGATCAAACTGATCACCATCGCAAAGTTGATCCTGTTTGCTGATTAGTATATTTTGGATAGTCCTGTAATTGAATATATTTCCGGTAAGTGCCCTTGTGCAAGCTGCCTGTAACCGATGGGGGCCATATTGTTTGTGTAGCCGTAAAATACCCCGGCAGGCATTATAGGTCTGCTCTGTAAAGACCCTGCCCTTAAGTACCGCATCCATGTAGCTATATACAGCAGGGCCAATACCTAATGCCTGGTCTAAAAAATAAGCCGGCGTCCATCCCTGTTGTTCAAAGAAGTGCTGGTGCCCCTGAGGCATATGATCACCTATGGTAGTAAAGTCATGTTTTTTATAACTGCGCCTATGCAGGGCAATGCGCTTGTGCTGGTAATAAATTTCCACCACGTCGCTATCATAGACAGCACTGACCTGTTTACCTATAAACTGATAGGGTACGCTGTAATGATGATAATTTTCGCCCAGTGTGATGTGATAATTTTTCTGCACTTTGGCTAATACCTGGTGTCTTATTACAAATGCTTCTGCCGGCAAGGGCTGCAATAATGATTTTTCATCTTGTATAAATTGTTGAAGCCGGCTATAGTCCTTTAGCTGGAATAATTTTTCATTATGCAGATCGAGTTGCTTTGTGATGGCTTGATTCATTTGGTCGGGATGATAAAATTGCTCATCCCGCAAAGGGGCATAGATACGCTGGTAAGCGATCTTCACTTCATTCTCTACTGCCCCTTTGTCTTTAGGTTTGGCAACCCTGGTAGCCAGCAGGGTTATATTATAGTGCAGCGCCCATTGTTTAAGGGCTTCACTAAAAAGCGGTTCATAGCGGCATGACTTTGTTACCACCTGCTTCATATTGTCCGTTTTTAAACTTAAAGGGACACCACCGAAGTACTTCATGCACGCGTTAAGGGCTTTGATCACTTGAGGAATGCTGCTATCCTGAAGGGCCATGACAAACGTATACTTACTGAAGGGCAATACCGCTACAAATACCGGACATAAAATCACTTCCCCGGTAGACCGGTCAACATAACTCATTTTGTCCCCAGCAAAATCAACCATTACCATAGCTGCTGGTGCATGAACCAAGTGCATACTGGCATTGGCTGTGTTACTGCCTTGTTTTAATAAAATACAAAATTGGGTATACCGGAACGGATTTCTGGATTCTTTACGATATTCTTCCCAGAGCAATAAGCGGGTAACACCTGTGCGTTTAAGCTCACTAAGAAAGTAGGCCATACGGGAATCAAATTCCAGCCTTCGGGCATTCTCAGCCAAAGGCACCGAAACTTCCGGTGCATAAACGATGGTGGCTAAATCCGCATCTGAAAGTTGACGGAGTGCCTCAAAACAATAAGCTGAGTTTATAAGTCTGGCAGCATACAAAGTAACAGGTTGCCTTGATAAGCCAATTTGAATAGCGATAGCGCGAAGTGAATATCCTTTTTCGAGGAGTTGAATAATAGTACGTATCTGTTGCATTGATGTCACTTTATTGGCCATGCTTTTAATACAAAGCAAGCGTTAAAAAATGCTAACAACAGATCCCTAAACAAAGTGGTAAACTTTGCGCCGTAATGTCAGACTCAAACTACCACGAACTGGTAAACTTGCTCTGAAATAATTTGATCAATCCTCCTATACGGTGGTAAACTTTGGACTGAAACACTGGTAAACTATACTCTGAAATAAGTGGTAAACTATGGAGCGTAATATCCACCAACCAGCCCGTTTTGGTAATAATCAATCTAGTACCTTAGCGTTAGGTTTTCAATTTGGTATCGCCTTTTAATTCTTCGCATATCAATATCAACCATCATAAGCAAATAAGTAGTCTGCTAAAAAATAAATACACAAAAGAATTCTCATGGTAACCCATTCTATAGGCT
>JANXYS010000406.1 GCA_025355935.1 Chitinophagales bacterium
TCATAAAAAACCTTCCGCAGAGCAAGACGAACGTTTTTGGATGGGCCTGGCACATTCCTGTGGTTATGGGTTCCTTGATGCGTATCTGCCGATAGTAGAAAGGCGAAGGAACCTGGCCTTTGATTCTCACCAGAAATACTGGCAGGAAATCAGGCGCGGCCGGTATGTTGAGTTCAACCTCTTGCACGATCGCGGCACTATATTCGGCATTAAGACCAACGGGCGCACAGAAAGTATTCTGATGAGCCTGCCGGCTACTGTGAGGTTTGATTATGATTACCAGCCGGCGATAGGTTCAGAAGAAGAAAAATTATTAATGGCATGCCTCCATCCCCGCGAATGGATTCATCCAATGGCAACGGAAGAGGAGCAGAATGAATGGGCCAGGAAATCTAATACCTGTTAGCCATTACGGCCTGTTCCATAAAATTTTCTGGTGCCGCGAAACATTTAAATCAAAAGTTATGATTTTACATAAAAGAGGAAGAATACTAAGGGCTACCCCTGCCATCCGTAGCATGGTTGCAGAAACTATTATTACTCCGAGTGATTTTATCGCCCCGCTATTTATTGACGAGGGTGAAAATCTTGCTACAGAAATCTCTTCCATGCCGGGATATTTTCGCCGGAGTCTCGATCTCACGATTAAGGAGGTTGAGGAACTCTGGAGTATAGGGATAAAATCGGTATTGCTCTTTATAAAGTGTAAGGATGAACTCAAGGATAACACGGGTTTAGAATCGTGGAATCCACGCGGACTGATGCAGCGGAGCATCAAAGCAATCAAGGCGGCAGTACCGGGCATGTACATCATGACGGACGTAGCACTGGATCCTTTTTCCTCTTATGGGCACGATGGTATTGTTAAAGACAATGAGATCATCAACGATGAAACTGTAGAAGCCCTCGTTAAAATGAGCGTAAGTCATGCCGCTGCAGGAGCCGACATGGTGGCCCCGAGCGATATGATGGATGGCCGTATCGGCGCTATCCGCGAAGCATTGGAAGATAATGGGTATACTAAAACAGGTATTATGGCATATAGTGCCAAGTATGCTTCCTGCTTTTATGGCCCTTTCCGTGATGCGCTCGACAGTGCACCAGGCTTTGGCGATAAAAAAACCTACCAGATGGATTACTCAAACCGGCTGGAGGCTGTACGAGAAGCCCTGATGGACGTAGAAGAAGGCGCGGATATTGTGATGGTTAAGCCGGGGCTTCCCTACCTGGACATTGTGAGGGAGGTAAAAAATGCGGTAGATGTACCTGTAAGTGTGTATAACATAAGTGGTGAATATGCTATGATAAAAGCAGCGGCGCAGCGCGGCTGGATCGACGAAAATAAAGCCATCATGGAAACACTCACTTCTATAAAGCGCGCCGGCGGCGACCTTATCGCTACCTACTTTGCCAAAGACGCGGCAAGATTAATTAATCAATAAAGATGTTCATTATTGATATAACCTACACTGCTGAGTTGGCTGAGATTGATAAAGCAATGAAGGAACATATGTTGTACCTGCAGCAATACTATAACGAAGGCACTTTTCTTGTTTCAGGTCGTAAGGAGCCCAGGAAAGGTGGGATCATACTGGTAAATGGCAGCGACGCCGCTGCCACCAGGAAGATCGCCAGGGAAGATCCATTTTATAAAAAAGGGTTATCGAAATTTCGAATTACAGCATTCAATGCGAGCCAGGCCAATAAGCATCTTGCAAAAATCATCAAATCATAAATCATGAATATCATATCCAGCGAAAAGCTTTTTTTACGGGCTCAGCATTCTATACCTGGAGGGGTAAATTCCCCCGTGCGGGCATTCAAGAGTGTGGGTGGTACGCCTGTGTTCATGGAGAAGGCGCGCGGCAGTTACCTGTACGACGCTGATGGCAATAAATACATCGACTATATATCGAGCTGGGGTCCAATGATCCTCGGCCATGCGCACAAACCGGTTATCAAAGCGATACAAAAATATGCAGCTTATTCTACTTCCTTTGGCGCGCCTACCGAGCTCGAAATCAAGATGGCCGAACTCATTATCGGCATGGCTCCAAACGTAGATCTCATCAGGATGGTTAGTAGCGGAACGGAAGCTTGTATGAGTGCGGTTAGGCTTGCCCGCGGGTATACAGGTCGCAATAAAATTATAAAATTTGAAGGGAATTATCATGGGCACGCTGATACATTCCTTGTTAAAGCGGGTAGTGGTATGGCCACTCTCAACATCCAGGTGGTTCCGGGCGTTACAGCAGGTGTTAGTAACGACACGTTGAGCATTCCATATAACAATATGGCTGCAGTGATACACGCGGTGGCGCAACATAAAAATGAGATCGCAGCTATCATTGTAGAACCTGTAGCGGGGAATATGGGTTGTGTACTTCCCGCCCCGGATTTTTTAGAAGGGCTGCGTAAAATATGCACAGAGGAAAACATAGTATTAATATTTGATGAGGTAATGACTGGTTTCAGGTTAGCGGCGGGTGGGGCCCAGGAACGGCTGGGCGTTGATGCTGACCTGGTAACCTTTGGCAAAGTGATCGGCGGGGGTTTGCCCGTGGGTGCCTTTGGCGGAAAACGAAGTATAATGGAACATATCGCACCGCTGGGAAGTGTGTACCAGGCGGGAACGCTTAGCGGAAATCCGTTAGCTATGATAGCAGGTTATACCACGCTTAAAGAACTTAAGAATAAACCTGAGATTTATTTGTCGCTCGACGCAAAGGCAACTTACCTCCGTGAAGGGATCGACAAGGTATTAACAAAATCGGGAGTGCCATTTGTAATCAATCAGCTCGGCTCAATGATTAGTGTTCATTTTTCGAAACAGCCAGTAACAAATTTTGACCAGGCGTCGGCATGCAACATTCCATTGTTTAATAAGCTCTTTCATTTTATGTTGTCAAATGGTGTTTATCTTCCGCCATCTGCCTATGAAAGCTGGTTCCTGAACGACGCTTTAAGCTATGCCGATATAGATAAGACTATAAGTTTATTTAAAAAATTCAGCAAACAATATTTACAAAACGATCTTTAATATAATTTCGGAAATTCACTTTATGGAAAAAAAACGACTTGGTAATACCGATTTGCATATCGCCCCGCTTGCTTTCGGTGGTAATGTTTTTGGATGGACAGCAGATAAAAAAACCTCTTTCGCACTGCTGGACGATTTTACTTCGAAAGGGTTTAACCTGGTAGACACTGCCGATGTATATTCTAAATGGGCGCCTGGAAATTTAGGTGGGGAATCAGAAACGCTTATTGGCGAATGGATGCATCTTCGCAAAAACAGGTCAGACATAATCATTGCCACAAAAGTTGGCGGCGATATGGGCGATGATAAAAAAGGATTAACAAAAAAGTACATACTTGAGGCTATCGATTCTTCCTTAACAAGGTTAAAAACTGATTATGTTGATCTGTATCAGACTCATTTTGATGATGAAGAAACGCCTGTCGAAGAAACGCTTGAAGCGTATGATGTATTGGTGAAGGCAGGAAAAGTGAAATGGATTGGAACGTCTAACATGTCGGCCGACCGCATAAGAGAATCTCTCACTGCAAGCACGAAAAATAACTTTCCGGCTTATCAAACATTACAGCCCCATTACAATTTGTATGAACGCAAAAAATATGAAGCAGAGTATGAGAAGCTGTGCCTGGATAATAACATTGGAGTGCTGAACTATTTTGCCCTCGCGGGTGGCTTCCTTACGGGAAAATACCGGACCGAGGCAGATTTTGAAAAAAGTGCACGGGGTGATCAAATGAGCAAGTTTATGGATGACCGTGGTTTTGACATCCTGGATGAACTTGACCTGGTTAGCCTGGAACACAACACTACGTCCGCCACTGTAGCAATAGCATGGTTGATGGCCCGTAAAAGTATTACTGCACCCATTGCCAGTGCTACCAGCCTCGCTCAATTAGATGCGTTGCTGAGCTCAGCGGAATTAACCCTCTCCCCGGAGGAGATTACAAGGCTGGATGAAGCAAGTGATTATACTAATACTGATTAAAATGAAAATATGAAAATTGCCATTGCCTCTGATCATGCGGGGTATGATTATAAAAATATCCTGGTGCCCTTTTTAATATCGCAGGGCTTCCAGGTCGATGATCTAGGCGGGTATAGCCGGGAGCCAAGCGACTATCCAGACCACGCAGCGGATGTTGCCCGTGCTGTCATAGAAAAGACAGCGGAACGCGGAATATTGATTTGTGGCAGTGGCGTAGGGGTAAGCGTAGCCGTTAATAAATTCCGCGGGCTCCGGGGCGCCATTTGTCATGATTCCTATTCCGCGCACCAGGGAGTGGAACATGATAATGCAAATGTGCTGTGTATCGGGGAACGAATTGTGGGTATCGAACTCGCGAAGGAAATTGTGCTTGCTTTTGTTCATGCAGTTTTCAGCAATGAGGAAAGGCATGTTAGACGGCTGGAGAAAATTCAGGCGATCGAAGATCAAAACATGAAGTAGGAGTATTAGGATCTTACTTCTTTAAATTGTACGGAATATAATATTCCCATTCCCACGGAGTGAACCTATCGCCAATGGCCACGTCAAGTAATTCCCTGAAGATACTCTCCCCGTTATCATTGTTTGTAATGATAATCATCGCTATGCCCTTATCCCTGGAACAAACGGAGTAATGTCCCCACCCATCATCATGGCCCTCTTTGAAAAACGCTTTTCCGAAGGCGGTTTCCATCAATCCTACGCTCAGTCCGTAACTTAACTTTATGCCGTCATTGGTCGTACTGTCAACTGTAGCACCCGGACCAAATTGATGAAGCGATCTTATACGCACCTGCGGCTTGAGCATCTCTGAAAAAGCGGACCCCGATAGTCCGATACCCTGGATAAATGCAGTGTAAAATTTTGCATAATCAGTAAGTGTTGTGCTCATAGACCCGCCGGCAGACGCTTCATCCCATTTCATAAGTTCGTAGGGCTCCCCGGCGGTATTGTGCCCATAAGCCGCGATACTATCGAATTTCTCCTGCCATACCTCGCTCGTCATATTCATTTTAAATGGAGAAAATACGTGTTCGCGACTGAGGTCTTCCAGGCCCTTTCCTGTTATTTGTGAAATCACAAACTGGAGGAGGTACAGGCCTTCCCCTGAATAGCTGAACCGGCTGCCCGGATCAAATTTAATTTTAAGTTTGCGGTCTTTTTCCAGCCAGCGCCAATTTGGGAAGCCTGTGGTATGGTCCAGGCACATTCTTGCGGTGATCTTTTTATAGCGCTCATCATTCTGCAAATCCTGGTAGCCGCGTTTGTACCCTTTTATCTTATAGTTAACGAGAGGATAAGCGAGATAGTGAACAAGGGGCGTGTCAAGATTTATTTTATTTTCATCCACAAGTTTCAGTACGATGTACCCGAAAACTACCTTGGCAAGCGAGGCCGCGTAGAATACGGAGCCCGGGGTAAACGCTTTTTTGCGCTGCACATCGGCATAGCCAAAAGTTTTTAAATATACGGGTTGAAAATTATTAAACACAGCTACACCCGCACCACTTACGTTGGCTGCGAGTAAGAGCTTTTTTATGTCTGCAGTAAGGGAATCAGCACTAATACTACTACCATCAATCTTCGTGATTTTTTGCGCATTTATTCCTTTGGCATACACGCAGCATAGAGCACAGCAGAAGATTAATTTATGCAGCCTATTAGTCTTGTATTTATAAAAGTAAAATGACATAGCTCTTAGGATCGGTTTAGTAAGTGTCAAAGACTACACCTGGAATACGCCGGTTTTAAACTCCGCTATATCATCGTTATTATTTGCTGCTTTGATTGCTTCAGAGATGACCTTACGGGTTTGTCCGGGATCGATAATTGCGTCTATCCATAACCGTGCAGCGGCATATTCCGGCTTGGTTTGGCGGGTATATTTTTCAGTAATTTTTTCTAGAAACAGGGCTTCTTCTTCCGGCGAAACTTCTTTTCCTTTTGCCTTCATAGATCCTACTTCAATCTGCAACATTGTTTTTGCAGCTTGTTCTCCTCCCATTACGGCGATTTTGGCAGTCGGCCAGGCATAGATAAATCTTGGGTCGTAGGCCTTTCCGCACATGGCATAATTACCTGCTCCGTACGAATTACCTACAATGATTGTAATCTTCGGCACCACGCTGTTTGCTACTGCATTCACCATCTTTGCCCCATCTTTGATGATGCCACTATGCTCGCTCCGGCTTCCAACCATAAAACCAGTTACGTCCTGCAGAAACACCAGGGGTATTTTTTTCTGGTTACAGTTCATTATAAATCGCGCAGCCTTATCGGCACTATCATTATAAATTACGCCGCCGAGCTGCATCTCGCCTTTGCGGCTTTTTACAATGAGGCGTTGGTTGGCAACAAATCCAACTGCCCATCCGTCAATACGCGCATACCCGCAAACAATCGTTTTACCATAATCCATCTTAAATTCATCGAATGAATCTGCATCTGCAATACAGTTGATGATCTTCAGCATATCGTAAGGTTTGCTGTTGCCCTCGCTCATTATCCCATATATTTCTTGCTTCTCAGCCGCTGGCTTTACAGGAGCTATACGGTCAAAACCTGCATCTGCCGGTTTCCCTAATTTACTCATGATCTTTTTTACCTGGTCGAGGCAAGCTTCCTCTGTCGGGAACTTGTAGTCCGCAATTCCTGAAAGTTCATTGTGTGTTGCCGCACCACCGAGGGTTTCCCCATCCACTTCTTCCCCGATGGCTGCCTTAACGAGGTACGGCCCGGCAAGGTAAATAGATCCTGCGCCTTCCACCATGAGGGTTTCATCACTCATGATAGGAAGATAGGCGCCGCCTGCAACACAGGCGCCTGTTACCGCCGCAATCTGGGTGATTCCCATGGCACTCATTTTTGCGTTATTTCGGAAAATGCGGCCGAAGTGTTCCTTATCAGGAAAAATCTCATCCTGCATAGGAAGAAACACGCCCGCGCTGTCTACAATGTAAATCACAGGCAGCTTATTCTCCATGGCGATCTCCTGCATCCGTAAATTCTTTTTACCAGTAATCGGAAACCAGGCGCCCGCTTTCACGGTTTGATCGTTGGCTACGATGATGCATTGCCGGCCGCTTACATACCCAACGCCACTGACAGTTCCCCCTGCCGGGCATCCGCCATATTCTTCATACATCTCATATCCGGCAAAGGCGCCTATCTCGATAAAACTGCTGTCTTTATCACACAGGTAGCTGATCCTTTCGCGCGCCGTTAATTTGTTTTTCTCTTTTTGTTTTTGCGCAGCTTTAGCGCCACCACCCTCATGAATTTTGTCAAGCTTCTGTCGCACTTGGCTCCAGGCCATCTTCAGGGCATCTTCATTTTTATTAAACTGTAAATCCATATCAGCAATCATTTTTTGTATGTAGGCAAAGTAAGTAAAAGTTATCATTTTGATTCCGGTTCGGCCGGGTAGAACAGATATTAGCGGGGGTACTGCCGGGCAAATTTTATAAACAGCTCCATCAGGGGCTCGGGTGCGCCCTGTTGCAGGATAAAATAGAAATATCTTTCAATTGGCATTCTTTTGACCTTTGTCATTCTGAAATCGCCCGATGCCAGTTCCTTTACCACGGAGTGTGCCGATAGAAAAGCCATACAGTTGCTGTGCATAAGATACAGCTTCATGCTTTCTGTACTTCCCAATTGCATTTCATGCTGCAGCATGTTTATCTTAATTTTAAAAGGCTTCAGGGCGTGAGCGATCACTTCCAGCGTACCAGACCCCGGCTCGCGCAACAGTAGTGGAATTTTCGTTAAGGATGCGGGCGTGATTTGACCCCTCGACGCAAAGGGACTCTTACTATTTGAAACCAAGATTATTTCATCTTTTACAAACTCACTGTAACGTATACCGGTTTTCTTTGACATGCCCTCGATAATACCCATGTCTACTTCTTTCTTTAAAAGCGCTTCCTCGATATGTTCTGTATTATTTATGAGAAGGCTCATCTTTATTTCCGGAAATCTTTTGTGAAAAGCTGCAAGTATGGGCGGCAGAACATATTGTGCAATGGTAGTACTTGCTCCAATCCTGATCTTTCCCTTATTGCTTTGCGAAAGTTCGCTCAGTTCAAAGCTAATATCGCGATAAATACGAAATACTTCCTCCGTTCTTTTGTACAGGATGTCCCCGGCCGGCGTAAGCCTGATCCGCGTTCCATTTCGATCGAACAGCTTTACTTTAAAAAAAATTTCTATCTCGTGAATATGCCGGGTAACGGCAGGCTGCGTAATGAATAATTCCGCCGCAGCCTTTGTGAAACTCATGCGCTTTGCAACGGCATGAAATACCTGTAAACGAAAATCAAACATAAAGAGAAGTTAGGCTGATCATATAAAGGTTTTCACCCTGCAACTGCTACCGATGCTGTTGCTATTTTATTATACTTGTTCCGGTATTCAATGGGCGTAAACCCGGTAATTTTTTTAAAGACGGTCCGAAAGGCCTTTGTATCTGTATAGCCAACATCATACATTACTTCGTTAATATTTTTCTGGCTGCTTTCAAATCTTCTTTTTGCAGCCTCCATTTTTACCCGCTGTATGTATTCACCTACGGTATTGCTCGTCGCTTTTTTAAAACGCCTTTCAAAACTTCGTCTCCCAATAGCTACCATGCCCGCCAGGCGGTTTACGCTTAAACGTTCCTGGTAGTTACTTTCAATGAAATCCTGTATCGTAACTACCTGTTCATCGCGGTGTTCTTTCTGTCCCTTAAACATTACAAAGCCCGACTGGCTCTCGCGGTCAATATCAATGGCGAAATATTTTGACGCGAGAATTGCTGTATCGCGGTCAGTATATTTTTCAACAAGATATAAAAGCAAATTCCAGTATGAATTTGCGCCACCACTCGAATAGATCCGATTTTCTTCGGTTATAATTGTTCCATCAGTTAATTCAACTGCCGGAAACATATCCCTGAATTGGTTACTGGCGCACCAGTGAGTCGAACATTTTTTTCCGTCAAGCAAACCTGTCGCGGCAAGAAGAAAAGCTCCAAGGCACAATGACGCTACTTCAGCCCCGTTATTATGTTGCGCCACAATCCAGGGGAGGTAATTCCTGTTAATCTTTACCGCATGTTCGAGATCGCCGCTCAACGCAGGGATAATGATGAGATCAGTCGTCATTACTTCACTTATAACTTTGTCAATACTCACCGAAAATAAGCGGTTGTTAAGTTTTACATCCTTTGATACTGCTACAAACTTAACATCGAAAAAAGGGGCTTTTCCCGCCGCCATTAAGAATTGATTTATTGTGCTGAATAAATAGTGAGGATCAGCCACAGCCTCCACTACGGCAGTTTCAGGAACAAGTATGGATATATTGATCATGCGATAAAGATACATGTTCCTGTTGTCGCTATCAACCCCCCATTTGACGTTTTTGCACAGTAGAAATGAACAGGCATTTCTATTATTTTACAATGTAAAAAAATCATGATTTTAAATTTTATAAAATGGCTTCGAAAATATTTGTAAACCTACCGGTAAAAGACCTGAAGCAGGCAATCATTTTTTATACACGGCTGGGCTTTAGCTTTAATCCTCAATTCACTGACGACGGAGCCACCTGCATGGTGATCAGCGAACACATATTTGTGATGCTGTTATTGGAAAACCGTTTTTCTAATTTTACTAAAAAGCAAATTGCAGATGCAAGTAAGGTTACCGAAGCAATCATATGTATCGATGCAGCTTCCCGCGATGAAGTAGATGAAATGATTCGAAACGCAATATCAGCAGGTGGTAAAACGCCTAATAACAAACAAGACCATGGCTGGATGTACGGCCACGGCTTCGAAGACCTGGACGGGCATCTATGGGAAGTAATGTGGATGGACCAGTCGGCAATGCCCGGTCATAAAAATCAAAGCTCTAACAATGTCCACGCTTAATGTATATTTAAGTTTTAATGGAAACTGCCTGGAAGCAATGGAATTTTATCATTCCTGTCTTGGAGGTAATTTGAGCGTTCAAAAAATTGGTGACTCGCCACTTGCTAAAGAAATGCCAGCTCGGATGAAAGACCAGGTGTTACACGCTACCCTTGTTACAGAAAATTTCGACCTGATGGGAACAGACTGTGTTCCTGCCGCTGGAATCCTGAAGGGCAACTCCGTTTCACTATGTATTAATTGTGACACTGAAGAGGAAATAGGCAGGTTATATAAAAAACTGTCGGGGGGTGGTGAGGAAAAGTTTCCGCTGAATTTTACATTTTGGGGTGCACTCTTTGGCGCTTTTACGGATAAATACGGCCAGCATTGGTTGCTGAACTATCAAATTAATCATGTTACTTAAAAACTAACTATTTATGAAAATAACAAAATGGATCTTTTGGATTAGTACAATCATCCTGGTTTTATTTGAGGTTGTGATGCCCATACTTACCATAAACTCAAAAATGGCAATAGATGGAATCCGGCATCTCGGTTACCCCGATTACTTTCGGATCATGTTGGTTGTTTTTAAAGTACTGGGTGGGTTGGCAATCATCCTACCGAAAACCGGCTGGCGATTGAAAGAATGGGCGTATGCTGGCTTTGCCATTAATTTTATCAGTGCGAGCGTTTCTCATATTTGCGTGGATGGAGTTAGTTTCCAGGCTATTTTTCCCCTGATCATATTTGGCATCCTGGTGGCGTCTTACCTTACTTACCATAAATTGAATAGAGTACAGACAAAAAACGACTCGTCATTTGCTTAAATTACGAACGAAATACGGATGACATTTTCAAGACTTGCTGACAAAAGCTATTTTATTAGAACCTGATTGCTTCTGAACTTAGAATTAGAAGCTTAGGTATTCTCATAATCAGCATACATTGGTGTTACTAAAATGCACTGAGATGCATTATTAAAAATCGTCTTGCTGCGCCTAACGGCCCGGGCTATTCGAACTCCCATACGCTCCTGTAGACGCCATATTGATCAATGTACTGAAGGAAACGATTGTAAAAAGGGTCCGCGCCGATGGTAGCACTATCACCGATAACAAAAAGCTTTTCCTTTGCCCTGGTAATGGCAACATTCATTCTGCGGTAGTCTTTTAAGAATCCAATATCGCCGTCATCATTGCTTCGCACCAAACTTAATATAATACAATGCTCTTCCTGGCCCTGGAAACTATCTATCGTGTTTATGCGCATTTCTATGGGTAACAGGTCGCGCGCTGCGGCTACCTGTCCTGAATAAGGAGATATAAAAGCGGTGGTTTCCGCAACGATATTTTCCAGAGCAATAAGCTTCTGCACGATGCTAAGTTCGCCCTCATTCTGCAGGCTCATACCATTTGCTCCGGCGGTTTCATTATAGCCCGAACCGGCAGTGTCGATAAAATAAATATGATTGCTAATATTTTCCAACCAGGGTGCCGTTAACAAAAGGCCATCATAAAAATAGTTGCCTGAAAATGCTGCTATGGCTGCCCGCATCCGGTACTGGGTATTCAACAGGTAAGTATGCGAAACAGTGGTAATACAAGCTTCCAGGATTGATTTATTTAAACCCTTATGTGCCGCTTCCAAACTTAATACCGTTGGAGGCAATTGAAAATGATCTCCTGCCAGTACATACTTTTCTGCGAAAGGAAACACGCACCATGCAAGGGGTTCAATGCACTGGCCCGCTTCATCCATTACAAGTGTCTGAAATTTGATCCTGTTTATCTTTGCATCACTGAGTCCAACCGGGGTACCCAATATTACATCTGCTTCCTGGTAAAGTTTCTCTTCGTTGTACGCCCTTATTTTTTTTATCTCCGCCCGGATATCCTTGACTTCTTTAAACAACAGGTTGCGCTGTTCCCGTTCCGCTTTACCAAAACTTCGTTTGTATTTATGCGCCATCTTCCTGAATTCTTCGGCTCTTATTTTCAGTTGTTTAATTTCTTTTTGCTCCTTGCTATTATTGAGTCTCCCTTCCGGCGTATGTGGAAAAATTGCTGCAGATACTTTACTACTGTTCCCCACCCGTAAAACTTTTACCGCTTTGCTGATCAGCCCTTCTGCAAGATGATCCACCGCGGTATTGCTGGGTGCTGCGACCAGTACTTTTTCGCCGCGCGCCGAAAGTTGTTTTATAGCTTCAATAAGTGTAGTTGTTTTTCCGGTACCCGGCGGGCCATGAACGATGATCAAATTTTCATTTT